>DASZGQ010000054.1:0-2848 GCA_035938735.1 Methyloceanibacter sp. | reverse complement strand
CGCAGGTCCTGAAGATGGAGCGCCGGCGCTTGATCTGACTTCCCCACGCGCGGTCCCTACTCGTAGCGCAAGGCTTCGACGGGATCGAGACGAGAGGCTCTCCAGGAGGGATAGAGCGTGGCGAGGATCGACAGCACGAGTGCCATGACCACGACTGAGATCGTTTCGCCAGTGTCCATGTCGGCCGGAAGCTGGGACAGGTAATAGAGCTCCGGCGAGAACAGCTCGGTATCGGTGATCCAGCCGATAAACTCGCGAATCCGCTCAATGTTAAGGCAGACCAATACGCCCAGCGCGAGGCCCGCAAGCGTGCCGACAATGCCGATGCTCGCGCCGGTAATGAAGAAGATGCGCATCACGGCGGCGCGGGTCGCCCCCATGGTCCGCAAAATCGCAATGTCGTGGCCCTTATCCTTCACCAGCATGATCAGGCCGGAGATGATGTTGAGCGCCGCCACGAGCACGATGAGGGTAAGAATCAGGAACATGACATTGCGCTCGACCTGGAGCGCGGTGAAGAAGGTCGCGTTCCGCTGCCGCCAATCGCTGATATAGACCGAGGAGCCGCCGGCCTCGGTGATCTTAGGCCCGAGCGTGCTTACCTCGTCGGGGGAATCGAGCACGACCTCGATCACGGTGACGCTGTTGGGCTGGGAGAAATAGCGCTGCGCTTCGGCGAGCGGCATGAACATGATGCTGGAGTCATATTCCGACATGCCTATCTCGAAGACGGCGACGATTGGGTAACGCTTCACCCGCGGTGCTGTGCCGAGCGCGGTCGAGGCGCCTCGCGGCGTGAGCAGTGTCACCTCGTCACCGAGCTTGACGTTGAGGTCGCTCGCAAGGCGCGTGCCGACCGCCACGCCTTCCTTGGTGTCGAAGCCGTCAAGCGTGCCGAACCGGATGTTGCTGGCAACCGCTTTGAGCTGCTTCAAATCAGCCTCGCGCAAGCCGCGCACCAATGCACCGGTCGAGGATGACGGGGTCGACACCAGGACTTGGCCCTCGATCAGCGGCAGCGCGTATTTCACGCCCTTCACCGCGCGCACATTGTTGGCAACCGTATCGTAATTGCCGAAATTGGGATCGAGGCTGTGCACCACCACGTGGCCGTTCAAGCCGAGCATCTTATTGAACAGCTCCTGGCGGAAGCCATTCATCACCGCCATGACGATGATCAGCGTGGCCACGCCGAGCGTTATGCCAATGAACGAGAAGCCGGCGATCACCGAGATAAAGCCTTCTTTGCGGCGGGCGCGCAAATAGCGGAGCGCCACCATCCACTCAAAGGGCGAGAAGGCACGTGTGCCGTTTGCGCGGGTGCCGTTGCCGCTCATGCCGCTTCCCTGCCGGGCTCGGCTGTCGAGGCCGCGAGGCGATGCAAGGCCGCATCGAAGCTGAGCGTATGGCGCGCGCCGGTCGCGCGCTCCTTGAGCTCGACCTCGCCGGATTTGATACCTTTTGGTCCTACGATGACCTGCCAGGGCAGGCCAATGAGGTCGACCGCCGCAAACTTGGCGCCTGGCCGGTCGTCGCGATCGTCGTAGAGCGCGCTCAGTCCCGCGGTCTCGAGCTTGGCGTAGAGATCCTCGCAGACTCGGTCGGTCTCCGCATCGCCGCTCTTCAGGTTGATCAGGCCGACGTCGAAGGGTGCGACGGCCGAAGGCCAGATGATGCCAGCGTCATCGTGGGACGCCTCGATGATGGCGCCGACCAGCCGCGACACGCCGATGCCGTAGGAACCCATCTGCACCGTGACCAACCCTCCGTGCGGAGCCTGAACCTTGCATCCCATGGGTTCGGAGTACTTGGTGCCGAAGAAGAAAATATGGCCGACCTCGATGCCGCGGGCGGTGACCCGGTCGGCTTCCGGCACTTCCTTGGCAAACCGGACGGCATCGTGCTTTTCACTCGTGGCGGCGTATTTGCTCGTCCACGACTGGACGATCGGCGTGAGATCGCTCTCATAGTCGAGGTTGGCGCCAGGCGGATCGAGCTTTACGAGATCCCGGTGGCAATAAACCTCGCTCTCGCCGGTGTCGGCGAGGATGATGAATTCATGGCTCATATCGCCGCCGATCGGGCCGGATTCTGCGGCCATGGGTATTGATTTCAGACCCATGCGGTTGAACGTGCGCAGGTAGGAAACGAACATCTTGTTGTAGGACCGGCGTGCATCTTCAATCGTAAGATCAAAGGAATAGGAATCCTTCATCAGGAATTCGCGCCCGCGCATCACGCCGAAGCGCGGCCTGATCTCGTCCCGGAATTTCCATTGGATGTGATAGAGAATGCGCGGCAGCTCCTTGTAGGACTTTACGCTGTCGCGAAAGATCTGGGTGATTAGCTCCTCATTGGTGGGGCCATAGAGCATCTCGCGCTCATGGCGGTCGCTGACGCGCAGCATCTCCTTGCCGTAGACCTCGTAACGGCCGCTTTCGCGCCAGATTTCGGCGGGCTGGATGGTCGGCATGAGCAATTCTAGCGCGCCGGCGCGGTCCTGCTCCTCGCGCACGATCCGCTCGATCTTGCTCAACACGCGGAGCCCGAGCGGCAGCCAGGAATAGATACCGGCGCTCGATTGCCGGACAAGGGCGGCGCGCAGCATCAGCTTGTGAGAGACGATTTCGGCTTCCTTCGGGTCGTCGCGCAGCAGGGGCATGAAATAGCGGCTGAGGCGCATGAGTAGCCGTGCTCGTGGCTTGTGGGCGAGGTGGAATCGTTGGGCGGCTATAGCTTACTTTGGCGAAGGTTAGCAATCGTGAGAGGAAACGCGTGCGCCGACCACCTGGGCGTGCGAATCGCCTGGATTGCCTACCGATTCGAGAGAGCAACAGAACGTGGCGAT
>DASZGQ010000053.1:0-8494 GCA_035938735.1 Methyloceanibacter sp. | reverse complement strand
TGCGTGTGCCCCCGCCGTTCGAGCGCGGTCCGGCGAAGGTCGTTGGCCTCAAAGGCGAACAGCACGATGAGTGCCACGCTGGTCCAGCCGAGCATGGCCTGACCCTGGTCGCTCGGACCGAACACCCAGGCAAGCAGCCCGAGAAAGAACAAGAAAGCGATCAGCTCGAGCCACATGCTCTGATAGAGGAGCCATAGCCCGGGGACCAAGAGCGCGGGCCAGGAGAACCCCTCCTTGACGAACACGAGCGCCTTGGCCCGGTCCTCCGGGTCTCGCGCTGCGCCAGGCGGCTCATAAACGGAATAGAGCGTCACGACACGTCACTGACAGAAAGTGGATGGTTGCGCTAAGAGCCTAAAGCTGACCTTTGGTCGAAGGCACGCGGCCGCCCTGGCGCTCGTCGATGGCGACCGCCTGGCGGAGCGCGCGTGCGAGCGCCTTATAACAGGTCTCGGCGATGTGGTGGCTGTTCTTGCCATACAGCGTCTCCACATGCAGGGTGATCCCGGCATGCTGGGCGAAGGCCTGGAACCACTCCCGGAACAGCTCGGTATCCATCTCCCCGATCTTGGAGCGGGTAAAGTCGACCTTCCAGACGAGGAAGGGGCGTCCAGAAACGTCGATGGCGACGCGGGTCAGCGTCTCGTCCATGGGCAGATAGGCAAAGCCGTAACGGGCAATGCCCTGCTTGTCGCCAAGCGCCTTTGCCACCGCCTGACCGAGCACGATGCCCGAATCCTCGGTGGTGTGGTGCTGGTCGATGTGGAGGTCGCCCTTGGCTTTCAGGAGAATGTCGATCATCGAGTGCCGCGCAAGTTGCTCGATCATGTGATCGAGGAAGCCCACGCCGGTTTCGAGCGCATAGGCGCCGGTGCCGTCGAGGTCAACGGTCGCGGTGATCGCGGTCTCCTTGGTGCGGCGCTCGATGGTCGCGGTCCGTTTGGATTTGGCTTTGGTTGGCTTCTGCATGGGTCCGAGCCTAACGCAAGGCTCTTAGCAATTCGCTTCCACAATCGCGAGTCCGGATTCGTTTCGCCGATCCTCACCCTGAGGATGGCCGAAGGCCCGTCTCGAAGGGTGAGCCCCACTCGACAGTCCGAACGGCCAAATCCCACGCTTCGAGACGCCGCCTTCGGCGGCTCCTCAGCGTGAGGAGCATGCAGAAGCGCTTGACGAAACGCCCGCCCGGTCCGATATCGCAGTGCAGCAATGAGCCACTCCTCCCCTGACACCTGGTACGGTACGACCATCCTCACCGTCCGCAAGGGCGGCAAGGTGGTGATCGCCGGCGACGGCCAGGTCACACTCGGCCAGACCATTATCAAGGGTAACGCCAAGAAGGTCCGCCGCGTGGGCAATGGCAATGTCATCGCCGGATTCGCCGGCGCCACCGCCGACGCCTTTACTTTGTTCGAGCGGCTGGAGGCGAAGCTCGAGCGCTTCCCAGATCAGCTGAAGCGCGCTTGCGTGGAGCTTGCCAAGGATTGGCGCACCGACCGGTACTTGCGCCATCTTGAAGCGATGATGATCGTGGCCGATGCCGATGAGAGCCTGGTGCTTACGGGCAAGGGCGATGTGCTCGAGCCTGACGACAACGTCATGGGCATCGGTTCGGGGGGCACTTTTGCGCTTGCCGCGGCCCGCGCACTCCTCGACTCGGATCTAGACGCGGAGGCGATTGCGCGGAAAGCCATGGCCATCGCCGCCAACATTTGCGTTTACACCAACGACGAAGTCGTCATCGAAAGTCTGGAGTCGAAGACCTAGCCGCATGACCAGTTTTTCCCCGCGTGAGATCGTCTCCGAGCTCGACCGCCATATCATCGGTCAGCGCGACGCCAAGCGCGCCGTTGCCATTGCGCTGCGCAATCGCTGGCGCCGGCAGCAGCTCGACGACGAGCTGCGCGAGGAGGTGCTGCCCAAGAACATCCTGATGATCGGGCCGACCGGCGTCGGCAAGACCGAGATCTCGCGCAGGCTCGCCAAGCTTGCCGGCGCGCCCTTCATCAAGGTCGAGGCCACGAAGTTCACCGAGGTCGGTTACGTCGGCCGCGACGTCGACCAGATCATCCGCGATCTCTTGGAAGCCGGCATCGGGCTCGTGCGTGACGCCAAGCGCAAAGAGGTCGAGGCCAAGGCGCAGCTCAACGCCGAAGAGCGCGTGGTCGATGCCCTGGTCGGCGTAGGCGCCAATCTTTCCACCCGCGATGCCTTCCGCAAGCGCTTGCGCGCTGGCGAGCTCGACGACCGCGAGATCGAGATCCAGGTCGCCGACACCGGCGCCGGCATGCCCGCCTTCGAGATTCCCGGCATGCCCGGCAGCCATGTCGGCATGATCAATCTAAGCGATGTGCTGGGCAAGGCGCTCGGCCAGCGCACCAAGCCGCGCCGCGTCACCGTACGCGAAAGCTTCGATATCCTGATGGCGGAGGAGTCGGACAAGCTGATCGACAACGACACCACCGTCCAGGAAGCGATCCGCAACGTCGAGAACAACGGCATCGTGTTCCTCGACGAGATCGACAAGATTTGCGCCCGCTCAGAGCGCATCGGCGCCGATGTCAGCCGCGAGGGTGTGCAGCGCGATCTTCTGCCGCTGATCGAAGGTACCACCGTCGGCACCAAATACGGGCCAGTGAAGACCGACCATGTGCTGTTCATCGCGTCAGGTGCATTCCACACCGCTAAGCCGTCAGACCTGCTGCCCGAGCTTCAGGGGCGGCTCCCCATTCGCGTTGAGCTTCGCGCGCTGACCCGCGACGATTTCCGCCGCATCCTGACCGAGCCAAAGGCCTGCCTGATCAAACAATACATCGCGCTAATGAAGACCGAGGGCGTCGAGCTTGAGTTCACGCCCGACAGCATCGATGCCATCGCAGACATCGCGGTCGAGGTGAACACCAATGTGGAGAATATCGGCGCCCGCCGCCTCTCCACCGTGATGGAGCGGATTCTCGACGACATCTCTTTCGACGCTGCCGACAAGCAGGGCGAGAAGATCGTCGTCGACGGCGCCTTCGTACGCGGCCATATCGGCGATCTCGCCAAAAACGCCGATCTGTCGAAATTTATTCTGTAGGTGAGCTTATCCCTCCCCCTGAAAGGGGAGGGAGTAATCAACGCGGCCGCCGCAGCCGCACATAAAGTGCGCCTTCGCCACCAAGGCGGCGCGGTGCGGGCGAGAAGGTCACCACCAGGCTCGCGAAATCCGGCTCCGCCAGCCAGCGGGGTACTGCGTTCCTTAAGACTCCGCGCTCGTCCTTTTCGTAGAAGCTCTTGCTCGACGCTTGATCGGCGCCCTTGCCGGTGATCACCAGCACATGCTTGAGCCCCCACGCCTGCGCGGTCTTGAGGAATCGCCGGAGCTGCGCGTGGGCGTCGCGTTGGCGCATCCCGTGGAGGTCGAGGCGCGCTTCGACTTCGAGCCGCCCCTTCTCGAGCTGACGCGAAATCTGTCGGTCGAGCGTCTCGGCACGCGGGACATGACCGGGCTTCGGTGCCGGTCTTGGCACCGGCGGACTTTGGCGTGGAACCTGCGGCGGCTTCGTCTTAGTGACCGGCGCAGGAGTCTTGCCGGCCTTGGGGGGCGCCGCATTGCGCCCACGCTTCAATGGCGCTGCGGTCTCGGCGACCTTCTTCCACAGCGCGGCATTATTATCGTCGTCTCCGCGCTTGCCCATGAATCACACCCCAGGGACCGCATTGGGCAGGAGCACGATGAACGTCGCCGGCGCGTGCGTGATGCCGGCGATAGCTCCGGCCTCGTCGCCAGAACCCCAGAAGATGTCGCCGCGCTCTACTCCCCTGATCGCCGAGCCCACGTCCTGCGCGATCACCAAGCGGCGGAACGGCGCGCCGTCATCGCCTTTGAGCTCAGGGGCCTCGACGAAGATCGGCAGGCCGAGCCCATGGAAGGACGCATCGACGGCGAGACTTCGCCCTGGCGTCAGTGCCACCTCTTGCGCGCCGATCGGTCCGTCCTCTCCCTCCTTCTCGTCAAGCAGGCGGAAGAACACATAGGATTTGTTCTCCCACATTAGTTTCTCGCCGCGCTCAGGAACGTCGCGCAGCCACGCCTTGATGCCCTGCATGGACATGCTCTTGGGCTTGCCCTGCCCAATCTCGACCAGACGCTTGCCGATAGATGTGTAGGGATAGCCGTTCTTGCCGGCGTAGCTCAGCCGCACCGTGCTTCCATCGGGAAGCTGCACGCGCCCAGAGCCTTGCACCTGCATGAAGAACAGTTCGACCGGATCTGCGAGGTAAAGCACTTCGAGCCCGCGCCCCTCGAGCGCGCCCTTGTCGATGTCTTCCCGCGTGAAATAGGGAACGAGCCCGTTGTCAGTTTTGCGCATCGCGGTTAGCGTTCCTTCCGTGGAATCTTTCGCGCGCGTCTCGTCGGGCGTGACCGCCATAAGATCGTCAGGCCGCCCATAGACCGGGACCGAAAACTTGGCGCTCTTGGCACGCGCGCCATCGATCTCTGGCTCGTAATAGCCGGTGACGAGGCCAGGCTTCGGCGCCCCAACGATCTTGTGCGGCGTATAGTTCGCCTCGAAGAAGGCGCGGGCCGCCTCGCGCGACACCGCGCCGCGCGTGCTCAACTCCAGCGCCGCGGCACAAGCCCCGGCCGACACGCTCTCGGGCTTGATCGTGCCGCAGGATTTGAGCAGCGCAGGGAAGGCGGCGGCCTGATCGTCGGCCTGCCAGCCCTCGATCTCGGCAAAGCTCACCGGCACAAAGCTGACCGCGGCCTTCTTCTCCACCTTCTTTCCCCGGAAGAACAGGACGAGGCCGATGGTGACAGCGATGGCGGCAAGCAGCAATGCCGCGGCGATGGCGCGGCGGTTAATGCTCGTGCGGTCGCGAGGGTCAGTTCGCCGATTCGGTCGCGACAAGCTTCCAATTCGGGTTCTTGGAGGTGATGTCGCGGGCGAAGGTCCAGATGTCGGTGACCTCGCGCACCTTCTTCGGATCGCCCTCCACCACGTCGCCTTCGGCGTCGCGGGTCACCGAGATGAGCTCGCTTACGAATTTGACGGTGACATAGGCCGTGCGATTCTTCACGTCGGACTCGATGATGTCCGCCTTGTTGATGCCGACGAGATTGGACTCGACCTTCTCGCCGCGCGTTTCACGCTCACGAATGGCGCTCTCGAAGCCCTCGAACACCTCGGCGCTGAGAAGCTGCTTCAGCGAGGCCTCGTCGCCATCGGCGAAGGACATGACGATCATTTCGTAAGCGGTCTTGGCGCCGTCGAGGAAGTGACCGGGATCAAAGCTCGGATCGGCGCGCATCAGCTGCGTCAGCGAGCGGGCCAAGGGGCTGTCCTTGGGCGCGTGGCTGCCGAGACGTGCCTCGATATCCTCAACCGAGGGAACTGAGGTCTCAGGCAGCGGCGCCCCCCGCCCGCGCGGCAAAGCCACCACCGGCTCGTTGGTCTTCGGGCCGCCGGGGCGCTTCTGATCCGGCGCCGAATAAGGGTCGAAGGGCTGTCGCTCATTGCCGGTGCGCCGGCCAAGCACATTGCGCAGCCGGATGAAGATCACGACCGCGAGCACCAGAAACAGCAAAGTATAGATATCGAAGGCTTCACTCATCCTTACCGCCACCCGCGTTGATGGACAGACCCGCGATGAATGCGGAACTCTCCAGATGCATATTGGTTCGCGCCTGGAGATTTGCCCGCGGGAGCCTCAGGCGTTGTGGAACTCAACCACATCACCCACGTCGCGCGCCCCTCAACTTAAGGCATTCGCGGCACCTTAGCCAACCCCCAAAAAGGCCGGGAACAAAATTCGTCGCTAGGCGCGTGTCATGCGGCGAGATTGCAGCCTGGAGCACGCCATGCTAGCCAGCAGGCCCTCACTTCAGCCGGACTTAGCCCATGGCCAAGAAGACGGATAGCCCGGACGCTTCGGGCAAGCGCAACGGCGACGGCAAGCCAGAGGGTGCGGGCGAAACGCCGCCGGCAGTAGCGCCTGAGGGCACCGCGCAACCAGCAGGGGCCCAGCTCAACGTGCTCGGCCAATACATCAAGGACTTGTCCTTCGAGAGCCCAGGGGCCCCGGAGGTGCTGCAAAATCCACCGCCGAACCCGCAGCTGCAAGTCACCGTCAATGTCACGGCGCTCGGCCGTTCCCCTGAGATCTTCGAGGTGATGCTCAGCCTCGAGGTTCACGCCAAGAGCGATACCGGCGTGATCTACAATGTCGAGCTCCTCTATGGCGGGCTGTTCCGCTTGCGCAACATCCCTCAGAACATGTTGCAGCCGGTGCTGTTCGTCGACTGCGCGACCATTCTGTTTCCCTATGCGCGGCGCGTGCTGTCCGACATGACGCGCGACGGCGGCTACCCGCCGCTGATGCTCGATCCCATCGATTTTGCGAGGCTCTACACGCAGAACCTTGCGCGCAGCCAGCTCCAAGCCGGCCCGACAAACTGAAGTGACGTATTCCCGTCATTGTCGGAGTCAAGGCGTGCGAAGGTTGGCCCCCATCAGCCCAACCCCACCCCGACCGAGGACAAGGAGAGAAGCACCGGCCTCCACAAGGTTTCATCTCCGAGGCTCGCCACGAAGGCTTCATGCGCCAGCCGCTCGTCATCGGTCAGGCGCGGAGCGAGCGCGATCGGGCGGACCCGCGCGCCAGAGGTGACCGTCGCCATGATCGCCGCGCTGGCGCCATTGGCGGCGAATTCGAGCCGCGCCTGATGGCCGCCGACGAGCTCCACATACACGGCCGCGAGCAGCCTGCAGTCGAGCAGGGCACTGTGCTTCTCGCGCTCGGAGAGATCGACGCCATAGCGCTTGCACAAGGCGTCGAGGCTGCACGGGGAGCTAGGATGCCTGCGGCGCGCGAGCGCAAGCGTATCGACCACGCGGTCCCAGCGGAGCAGCGGGCGGCTCATCCGCTCGAGCTCGGCATTGAGAAAGGCGAAGTCGAAGGCCGCATTGTGCATGACGAGCATGGCGCCCTCGATGAAGCCGAGCATGTCGTCGGCGCGTTCGTGAAAACGTGGCTTGGTCGAGAGGAACTCGATGGACAGCCCGTGCACCTCGAAGGCAGTCTGGGGGATGTCGCGCTCCGGGTTGAGGTGGCAATGCCACACCCTGCCCGTCGGGATGCAGTTGATCAGCTCGACGCAGCCGATCTCGACGATGCGATGACCGGAGGCGGGATCGAGACCCGTGGTTTCAGTGTCGAGCACGACCTCGCGCACAGCGCCGGCTCCTTAAGTCGCTTGTTCGTGACGAAGCCGCTCCATGACGCGGCCTTCGCGGCCCTCTAGCGACTCGATAAGTTTATCGATCTGCCGCTCCATGTCCGCAAGGGTCGTGCCGCTGTCCACAACGAAGTCGGCGCGGGCGCGCTTTTCATGATCCGACAGTTGGCGCTTGAGCAGGCCTTCGAATTTCACTTCGGTCATGTCAGGACGCGCGAGCACACGTGCCCTCTGCACTGCTTCCGGCGCACTGACCACTATCGTCACGTCAACGCGCGAGGGCGCATCGGTCTCGAACAGAAGCGGGATCTCGAGCACCGCGAGCTTGGCGCCTCGCTTCTCCTGCTCGCGCAGGAAATCGATCTCTCCCTTCACCACCATTGGATGCACGATTGTCTCGAGCTGTTTCAGCTTCTGCGGCGAGACTCCCACCTCTTTTGCGAGCAGTCCCCGATCGACCTTGCCGCCGCGGACTGCCTTGGGAAAGGCGGTGGCAATCGCCGGCACGGCTTCGCCGTCATACAGCCGGTGCACCTCGGCGTCGGCGTCGCAAACCGGTACCCCACGGCTCCTGAAGTGCCGGGCCGCGGCAGATTTTCCCATGCCGATCGAGCCGGTCAGGCCGATAACGAGCATCATGGCGCCCCCAGGCTTGCGGCAACATGGGCGCGAAGGTCCGGCGTCACCTCCGGGCGCAAGCCGAACCAGCGCTCAAAGCCCGGCACGGCCTGATGGAGCAGCATGCCAAGCCCATCGACGGTCCGATTTCCCTTTGCTTTTGCCGCCGCGAGCAGCGGCGTCTCGAGCGGGCTGTAGACGATGTCGGCCACGATCGCATCCGCTGGCAGCGCGGACAGATCGATGTCGAGCGGCGGCTTTCTGGTCATGCCGAGGCTCGTCGCATTGACCAGGAGCCCGCAGCCGCCAAGCGCCCGATTCCTATCCTCCCAGTAGATCACGGAAACCCGTGGGCCGAAGCCTTTCGCCAAAGCCTTCGCCCGCTCTTCGGTGCGGTTGGCGAGCAAGATCTTAGCCGCGCCAGCCTCGATCAGCCCGTGCAGGATGGCGCGCGCCGCGCCTCCGGCACCAAGCACCACCACTGGCCGCTTGTCCTTATTCCAAGCCGGCGCCACCGCTGAAAGATGCGTCATGAAGCCGTAGGCGTCGGTGTTGGTCGCGTGCAGCAAGCCTCTGGCATCGAGCCAAAGCGTGTTCGCGGCGCCGATCTCGGTCGCGGCGGCGTCGGCGCGGTCCGCCGCGGTCAGGGCA
>DASZGQ010000052.1:0-1560 GCA_035938735.1 Methyloceanibacter sp. | reverse complement strand
CCGAGCCCGTCGAGCATGACCACCTGGTCCATGATCGCGGCGTACAGGCTCGGCATGTCCATGCCCGATTCCGGCGTGTTGCGGAAATCGTAGACGGTGCCGACGCGAAGGGGTGGACGCATGACGCTTGTTCTCCGCTTGTCAGGCTGTTTGCGTGGAGCGCCAAGAGAGTGGCGCGCTCCGGGAAGAGATCGCGCAGTGTCCCCCTGTCGCTGGCGCGTTGTCCATCCGCCCGCTCACGACTTAGTTCAGCCGCGCGACCTTGGCCATCACCTCGATGGCCTCGGGCTGGCGCGCTCGCACGCTGAGCGAATCCGCGCCGCTGTCCTCCCAGGCGCGGTAGCGTTCGCGGATGCGCGTCGGTGGGCCGACCAGCGATTTCAGATCGACCCACTCGTCGGGCACGGTGGCAATGGCTTCGGCCTTGTGGCCCGCGAGGTACAGTTCCTGGATGCGCTTGGCGGCGTCGCCGAAGCCGCGCCGGACCATGATGTCGTTGTGAAAATTCTTGGTCCGGTGACCCATGCCGCCCACATAGAGCGCCACCTCCGGCTTGAGGCGCGTCAGCGCCCCTCTCACGTCGTTGTCGACCTCGACATGGACGGAAGCCTGGATGGTGAAATCCTTCAAGCTCTTGCCGTTTCCGGCGCGGCGGAAGCCTTCCTCCAGCCACGGGCCGTACTCCTCCATGGCGCCCGGCACGAAACCCATTGGCAGCCAGCCGTCGGCAATTTCAGCGGTTAACTTGACCATCGCCTCACCGCCGGTGGCGAGATAGATCGGGATGTCGGGGTTCATGTGCAGGATAGACTTGAGCGGCTTGGCTAGTCCCGCGGAGCCCTCGCCCTTGTAGGGCAGGCTGATCTCGCGGCCCTCGTGTGTCACGGGGCCTTCGCGCTTGAAGATCTTGCGCATGATCTCGACGTAGTCCTTGACCCGATAGTAGGGCCTGCCCCACGGCTGGCCGTACCAGCCTTCGACGATCTGCGGTCCTGAGACACCCAGGCCTGCGATGAAGCGGCCGCCGCCGGCCATCGCGTCAATGCTGGCGGCCGACATGGCGGCGTTGGCCGGCGTTCGCGCCGCCAGTTGCATGATGCCGGTGCCGAGCTTGATGCGTTTGGTCTGGGCGGCGAGGAACGCGAGCGGCGTGATGGCGTCGGAGCCATACGCTTCAGCCGACCAGACCGAGTCGTAGCCCAGCTCTTCCGCGCGCTGCACGAGTGCAACCGGCACCTCCAGATGTGCGCCCGAATAACCGATTGCCAGACCAAGCTTCATCGCCATGTCCTCCGTGGCCCGAGGATAGGAAGGGCCGGGTCGCTTGAACAGGTGTCGGCGCGCGCGGGAGGGTGCCATGAACGGCGGCTCCCCGATGGCTTCGCCGCGTGCCATGATAGCATTTCGAAGGCGCCGATCGAACGCGCCGCTCGATCCTAGGAGGAACTGCCGTCATGAAATTCGCCCTGCACTTCGGCAACACAGCGTTCTCCGACCCTGAAGGCGCGCGCCGTATGGTGCGCCTGGCGGAGGCGGCCGGTTTCGATTCGGTGTTCGCTG
>DASZGQ010000051.1:0-2380 GCA_035938735.1 Methyloceanibacter sp. | reverse complement strand
CCCTAAACCCCGGCTAAGGGATTGAGCGCATGCGGATTTGCTGTCGTTAATGAGTTAGGTGGGCGTTTTTTTGTGGCGGCCGTCGGTGGGTGAAGGTTCGGAGGCGGGTGTTTCCGCGTCATGGGTGTTTTTTGCGGCTTTTGGGCAAGGCTCGACCGTCGAGTAGCGTCGATTGGGCGGTGAGGAAGGTTCAGGCGACGCGGGTTTTAGGGACGGGGCATCCGGCGGCGAGGGCGAGGCGAGCGGCATCGGCGAGGCGTCGGCGGCTTTCGCCGGTCAGGCGCAGCAGGGTCTCGCGAGCATGGCGGACCACCTTGCCGATGGTATTGAGCAACGCGAAGCGCAAGCGCTTGGGCCGGGCGCGGTGCAGTTCGGGCGGGAGCGCGACGCGCTTGAAGGCGGCGAGCAGATTGTAGAGCAGCACGTTGAGCCGAAACCAGGCAGCATTGGCGCCGAACTTCTGGCTCGGCAGCGCTTCGGCGGCGAGCTCATTGCTCAGCACGTCATGCGCCGGCTCGACGGTGCCGGCCTTGCCGCGCTGCCAACGGAGCAGGTCGAGTCCACTGCCGCCGGGCGGGTCGGGTCGGTTGGTGACCATGGCGAAGTGCTTCACCGTGCTGCCGTCGGCGAATAAAGAGCCCTGCTTCTTGATGATCCGGGTGGCGAGATAGCGTGCCGGCACGGAAGCATCGTAGGTATAGCGCCGATCGTTCGGCACATAGGCGACCTCGGCCCAGCTGCGGACCGCATCCGCCTCTTCGCACTCGACTTGCCAGGCCGCTTCCGGCAGGGCCTTGATGGCAGCGGCGAGCGCCGGCCACATGCGGGCGCTGATGCCGTAGAAGTGGCCGGCGGCATCGAGCGCACGCATCAGCTCATGCTCGTAGCCGGCGCTGTCGCTGCGTACCATGATGCGCTCGATGCCGGGCGGGAGCGCCGCGATCGCGCGTTCGACCAGGCGGCGGTTGCCGCTATAGGCCGGCACGTTGCCGTCGCGAAACGCGTCGGCCAGCACCACGTCCTGCTCGGCCCACAGCGCGATCACCGGTTGATAGCCGGTGCGTCCGTCATAGGTCGGTCGCGCTGCTCGCTTGTCGCTCGGCAGAATGGTGGCGTCGATGTCGATGGTGGCAATGCGCTCAGGCGCGCGTTCTTGCAGAAAGCCGATGAGCCGGCGGTTGGCCGCAGCCAATCCCTGCAAGCGGTCGCCCTCGCTTGGCACCATCGCACTCTCGCCCTGCCACAGCGGCGGCCCGGCCTGCTCGAAGGCCTCGAGAAAATCCCGCGCCGTCTGCGGCGCTGGCAGGGCATGGCCGAGCAGCAGCGCAAGCGCCGTGTCCTCGCGCAATTGCGTCAGATCCTCACAGCGCTCGCCGCCCGCGGCCCACAGCGCAAACAGCCCCTCGACTAGTTCCGATGGCGGCAAGCCTCGCTTGCGCTGTTTGATCGCGACCTTCTGGTCCAGCACCGCAGCCGCACCACTCACCCGGAACGCCTCGATCAGGAGGGGCACGCCGCCATAGGCGGTCAGCCTCGCCGTCTCTGCCGTGTGATCGAGTTCGTAAGGCAATCGCGTTTGCCACCGGCTTGCCATCCCACCCTCCGCAGCAGCTCTCGGGTGACAAGTCTAAGCCATCCCAAAACAGAAAGATTCTACATAACTTCAGTCTCTTACATCCCATATGCGGCAAAAATGTCCGCCTTAGTCGGGGTCTCGGGTTTCTAGTTTGTTCTTGACGGACATCCGTATTTGCATATAGTGCATAGTGGATGGGATGGGCGAATGAGAGAACCATGGCAGCTGCCGCATTGTTTCGGTCCGCAGATCGACCCTCAAACTCAATCGACGCGATCTCGTCTCGTCGCGCGTCGTTTGGCCGTCGCGGCGTCTCGGGCCCTTGGTTTCGCCCTTCTCGCATCCCGCTATTTGAGAAATTCCTGCTGAATCATATAGTTACGAAATTCTCGCGGCCAAAAACTGGCTCGCCTCGGCTCGCGTTGGATCACCTTCGCTTCGGGATGAACGCCTGTTGGCTACCTGTTGGATCGCGTTGGCTCGCCGACGGGCCCTCTTCGATCGCCTTGGCCTCGCTTGCCTCCGATCAATTTTCACTTTTTGCGCCGCTGAACAGTGGAGCATTGGTTGGAGCGCACTCGGGCATTGACCGACAGGCCCTGGGCGCGTGCGGACAGGCTCCGCGTAGCAGCGAGCCGCAATCCAGACTTCCGCAGCAAGTGCCGGGTTCGCGCCTGCGCGGGAACGACGATTTTGGGCGAGGAAACATCGTGCGCGCATGCCACAGCGCTCCTCCGCATGAACCTTGGGGCGTAACTCACCGGCCCCTATACTCTGCGGCGGAAGCAGCTCGGTCGGAGGCGC
>DASZGQ010000050.1:0-2877 GCA_035938735.1 Methyloceanibacter sp. | reverse complement strand
CCGCGCGCTGCACCGGGTCGTGCGAGGAATATGGCAAGCTTGAGCAGGCGATCGTGAGCTATGTCACCGAGGGCGGATCGGGAGATTGGTAGGACGAGCATGACAACAGCGACAGGATCATCGACCCTCCTAGCGGCATTGGCGGTGGCGTTCGGTCTCGCCTTGATCGCGCCGCGGGCTTTCGCGGTCGAGGAGATGAGGCAGTTCAACAAGGATGACGACACGAAGACCGGCAGGACCAAAAAACTGTCCGAGAGGCGAGAGATACAGTGAAAAGAAACGCGACTGCGTCAAAACGAGCTGCGGAACCGGGCAAGTCTGGAGCAGCGGATCTCTTCTTTGACCGATGACGACCTCTACGTTGCCGGACGAGACCTCGGCCAGGATGGGCATTACGCAGACGCGCTGAAGCTCTTCTTCCGCATCAAGAACCGGTAGCAGGCGAGGGTGCTCAACTCGATTGGCTACTCGACGCGCAAGCTCGGCGATGTCGACAAGGGCATCGAGTATTATCACCAGGCACTCGCGATCGATCCCAATTTCGCCAAGGCGCGCCAATATCTCGGCGAGGCCTATCTGCAGAAGGGCGATGTGGCGAAGGCCAAGGAGCAGCTCACAGAGATCGCCGACCGCTGTGGCGGGCCTTGCGACGACTATGTTGTTCTGGATGTACGTGGCGCCAGCGTAGCGCTCAATGGCGTCACGCGGGCGGCATTGGTTGAACATGAGGTCGTAGAAGGCGACCACATTCTGCTTATTGCGTTCCAGGTGTGACATAACGGCCTCATGGATTTCCGCCAAACCGGCGCGTATGCTCAGGCCGCGGCTTCTTCCTCGATGCGCTCCATGTCGGCGTCGGAGAGGCCGAAATGATGGCCGATCTCGTGCACCAGCACATGAGTGACCACGGCGCCGAGCGTTTCGTCGTGCTCGGCCCAATAGTCGAGGATCGGCCGGCGGTAGAGGAACACCATCTCGGGCAGGGCGGTCGCGTCCATGACGCTTTGCCGCGCGAGGTCGACGCCGTGATAGAGGCCAAGCAGGTCGAACGGCGAGTCGATCCCCATGCTGTCCAGCACCTCGTCGGTGGGAAAATCCTCCACCCGGATCACCACGTCCTTGCAGAGATCGCGGAAGTGGCGGGGCAGGCGCTTGAAGGCCGTATCGGCGATGACCTCGAGCTCGGCGAGGGATGGCGCCTCGCGCGTCGACCAGTCGCTCAATGACGTTCGCGGATGTCGACGAAGCGGCCGGCAAGCGCCGCCGCCGCCGCCATCACCGGCGAGACGAGGTGGGTGCGGCCGAGCCTGCCCTGGCGACCCTCGAAATTGCGGTTGGAAGTCGAGGCGCAGCGCTCTCTGGGGCGGAGCTGATCAGGATTCATACCGAGGCACATGGAGCAGCCCGGCTCGCGCCAATCGAAGCCGGCGGCCTTGAAGATCTTGTCGAGGCCTTCGGCTTCCGCCTGCTCCTTCACCAGGCCAGAGCCTGGGACGATCATGGCGCTGACATTGGCATGTACCTGCTTGCCGTCGACGACTCTGGCGACCGCGCGTAGATCCTCGATGCGGCCATTGGTGCAGGAGCCGATGAAGACGCGGTCGAGCGTGATGTCGGTGATCTTCTCGCCGCCTTGCAAGCCCATATAGTCGAGCGAGCGGATCGCAGCCTTGCGCTTGATCTCGTCGGCGATCTCCTCGGGCCGCGGCACGCGCCCGGTGACCGGGACAACCTGCTCAGGGCTCGTGCCCCAGGTGACGAGCGGCGGTAGCCTTTCGGCGTGCATCACGATCTCGTGATTGAACGCGGCGTCCTTGTCGGAATAGAGCGTCTGCCAGTGGCGGAGCGCTGATTCATAAGCGCCAGCCTTCGGCGCCCGGGGGCGGCCCTTGATGTAGTCAAAGGTTTTCTCGTCCGGCGCGATGAGGCCGGCGCGAGCACCGCCCTCGATCGACATGTTGCAGATGGTCATGCGCCCTTCCATGGAGAGCGCGTTGATCGCATCGCCGGCATATTCGATCACATGACCGGTGCCGCCGGCGGTGCCGATCTCGCCGATGATGCCGAGGATGATGTCCTTGGCGGTGACGCCGTCTTTCAGCGCGCCGTCGACGCGCACCCGCATGCTCTTGGCCTTCTTCTGGATCAGCGTCTGGGTAGCGAGCACGTGCTCCACTTCTGAAGTGCCGATGCCGTGCGCGAGCGCGCCGAAGGCGCCATGGGTCGAGGTGTGGGAATCGCCGCAGACGATCGTGGTGCCGGGCAGCGTGAAGCCCTGCTCCGGCCCGACCACATGCACGATGCCCTGGCGGCGGTCGCGCTCATGGTAATAGTCGATGCCGAATTCGCGCGCGTTCTCAGCGAGCGTAGCCACCTGCAGCGCCGACTCAGGATCGTCTATCCCAAAGGAGCGGTCCGACGTCGGCACATTATGATCGACCACGGCGAGCGTCTTCTCCGGCGCGCGCACCTTGCGCCCCGCCATGCGCAGCCCCTCGAAGGCCTGTGGGCTCGTCACCTCATGCACGAGATGGCGGTCGATATAGATCAGGCAGGTGCCGTCCGGCGCCTCATGCACCAGGTGCTCGTCCCAGATCTTGTCGTACAGGGTGCGGGGTTTGGCCATTTCCATGGGGTCTCGAGGCTTTTCTGGCCCTGAGATAGCGTCTCCGTTCGCGGTTTACAAATCCTGTCCAAGCCTTGTCATGCCCGGCCTTGTGCCGAGCATCCACGTCTTACAGAGATACGAAAACCGTGGATGGCCGGGATAAGCCCGGCCATGACGAACGGAGAGGGGAGAGGCTAGCCCTTTTTGCTCTTCTTGGCGGGCTTGGCCTTGGGCGCTTTGGTCGCCTTGGCCTCGGCCGGACCTTTCTC
>DASZGQ010000049.1:0-5120 GCA_035938735.1 Methyloceanibacter sp. | reverse complement strand
GCCTCGAAGCATCAATCTGCCTGGGAGACTTTCGCGCTCATCCCCATTTTCCGTGACCCTGCGCTGCTGATGAAGCGCGAGCTGTTCTGGATCCCGTTCCATGGCTGGTTCTCCTACAAATTCCAGATGATTCCTGTGGACCGAGACAGGGGGCCGACGGCGCTTCGCCGCATGCTCCGTGAAGCCAAGAAGCGCATCGACGATGGGCGGGAGATCATCATCTTCCCGGAAGGCACGCGCAGAGCGCCAGGCGCTCCGCCCGACTACAAGACAGGCATCGCGTTGCTCTACGATGCGCTCGGGGTGCCTTGTCTGCCGGTCGCGCTGAATTCGGGACTGTTCTGGCCAAGGCGAAGCGTGCTGCGCCGCCCTGGAACGATCATCGTGGAGATTCTCGAACCTATTCCCCCCGGCCTGCCCAAGGCCGAATTCCTGCGCCGGCTGGAGACCACGATCGAGGTGGCTTCCAACCGCCTGCTGGCAGAGGCAGCGCGCCGGAACCAGCCCGCGCGTCCGCCGTTAACTCTTCATTAACTTGAGGCGGCCAAGGTGCTGTTCTAGGTTTGTTCTACGAATCACCGCCGGCCAGTCTTGAATTCGTCATCGGTAAACCCATGTGAGGACAATTCGAGGGAGAGGGTTGGGGCGGGAACCGATCCATGTTGATGCATCAGCAAGACGTAACCGAGACCGAGATGTCCCATTGGGGCCCCGCCGATGAGCCAGCCCTTGTTTGTGCCGAGGCCTGCTTCGACCAGGCGTTCCATTATTGGCGCGGCGCCTCCGGCCGGCGCTATCTCCACAGCGTCTACACTCTGATCGGCTGCCCTGCGCTTCCCAGAGCCAACTACATCCTCGTCCGCCGGGACGACGGTTCAAGGACGCCGCTTGCCTTCGGCCAGACCAAGGACGATGCGATTTCCCTCAACCTTGCCCATCTCCGCCATCAGGGTGCGAAGCTCGGCGCCAATGAGGTGCACATTCACCTCCTGGCCGAAACCCCCGAGGAGCGGGCCAACGTCGAGGGCGACCTGACCGAGGCTCATTTCCAGCGCATCGCCGCCAACGCCGCTTAACAACACTCGATCTAGGGCCTCTCGCGTTGTGGGAGACTGTTCCCCTTTGTGCGCCCACCAGGGACTTGATCCGGGCGCTCCTGGCGCCTCCAATAGGCGCATGCGCGACCGCATCGACATCATCGAAGGCGACATCACCACGCTCAACCTTGATGCCATCATCAACGCCGCCAACAAGACCTTGCTTGGCGGCGGTGGCGTCGACGGCGCCATCCATCGCGCCGCGGGGCCTGAGCTTCGCGCGGCCTGTGCCAAGCTGAACGGCTGCGAGACCGGAGAGGCGAAGATCACGCCCGGCTTCCGGCTGCCCGCCCGCTATGTGATCCACACCGTAGGCCCGGTCTGGGGCGGGGGCAAACGGGACGAGGATCGGCTGTTGGCGTTGTGTTACGCGAACAGCCTCGGGCTTGCGCTCGACCATGGGCTGACCACCACCGCCTTTCCTGCCATCTCCACCGGCGCCTATGGCTTCCCGCCTGCCAGAGCGGCAGCCATCGCCATCGCCACGGTGCTCGATCATTTGCACGCGGCGCTGTCTCTGCGCCGCGTCGTGTTCTGCTGCTTCGGCAGGGAGTCGTATGGACACCACGAGACCGCGCTCGCGGCGGCGCTGAAGGCAAGGGACTAGCCTTGGCCGCACCTATGCGGCCGCATGTGCCTTCGCGCGAGCGCCGTCTCGGGCTAAGCTGCGAGCTTGGACGCTTTGAGTCGCTGCCAACGCGCCTCAAGCCGCAGAAGGCAAGGCTAACGGATGCTTGAGCTCGACCCGCTACTGCTCTCGCGCATCCAGTTCGCCTTCACCATCTCGTTCCACATCCTGTTTCCGTCCTTCACCATCGGGCTCGCCGCCTGGCTGCTCGTGCTCGAGATCCTGTGGTTGAAGACCGGCAAGCGTATTTATGAGGACATTGCCAGGCAATGGACCAAGATCTTTGCCGTGTCCTTCGGCATGGGCGTCGTGTCGGGCGTGGTGCTGTCCTACCAGTTCGGCACCAATTGGAGCGAGTTCTCGCGGCTCGGCGGCAACGTCATCGGGCCGCTGATGGCCTACGAGGTGCTCATAGCCTTCTTTTTGGAGGCTGGCTTTCTCGGCATCATGCTGTTCGGCCACGAGCGCGTGCCGAAGGCGGTGCATCTGTTTGCCACCGCCATGGTGGCGCTCGGCACGCTGATCTCGGCATTTTGGATCCTGTCGGCCAACAGTTGGATGCAGACCCCCGCGGGCTACACCGCCGGCCCCGACGGCGTGCTGCATGTCGCCGATTGGTGGCAGGTGATCTTCAATCCCTCCTTCCCTTATCGCTTCGCCCATATGGTTGCCGCCGCCTATCTCACCACGTCCTTCATCGTGGCCGGCATTGGCGCCTGGTACATCTTGCGCGACCGGAACGTGGCGCATGGACGGATCATGCTCGGCATGGGACTGAGCCTGCTTGTGTGGCTCGCGCCGCTCCAGCTTGTCATCGGCGATTTGCATGGACTGAACACAAGGGCGCATCAGCCGGCCAAGATCGCGGCACTTGAGGCGCATTGGGACACTGAGAAGGGCGCGCCGCTGATCCTGTTTGCCATCCCCGACCCCAAGGCCGAGACCAATCATTTCGAACTCGCCGTACCGAAGCTCGGCAGCCTAATCCTCACCCACGAATGGGACGGCGAGATCAGAGGTCTGAAATCCTTCCCGCCGGAGAACCGTCCGAACCCCATGATCCCGTTCTTCTCCTTCCGGATCATGGTCGGCATCGGCATGATCATGATCGCCGTCGGTATTGTCGGCTCGGTGTTATGGCTCACAGGACGGCTCTACACGAGCCGCTGGTTTCTCCGGACGTTGACCTGGGTATCGCCGCTCGGCTTCCTCGCCGTGCTCGCCGGCTGGTTCACTGCGGAGGTCGGGCGCCAGCCTTGGGTGGTCTATGGCGTATTGCGCACGGCCGACGCGGTATCGCCGGTTCCCGGCGCGAGCGTGCTCGTCTCCATCCTCCTGTTCGTGCTCGTGTATGGCATCGTGTTTGGCGCCGGCGTCTATTACATCGTCAACCTCGTGCAACGTGGACCAGGCGAGACGCCACCAGAGGAGGAAGAGACCGATCCCTCGCGCAGACCCATGGCAGCAGCAGGCGCACCATGACCCCAGACGTCCTCCCCATCATCCTGCCGCTCGTCTGGGGCGCCATCCTCGCTCTTGCCGTGTTCCTCTACGTGCTACTCGGCGGCTACGACCTTGGCCTCGGCGTGCTCTTCCCGCTCGCGCCCACGCACCAGGACCGCGACGCCATGATGAACTCGGTGGCGCCCTTCTGGGACGGCAACGAGACCTGGCTCGTGCTCGGCGGAGGCGGTCTGCTCGCCGCCTTCCCGCTCGCCTATTCGGTGATGCTGCCCGCGCTCTATTTGCCCATCATCTTGATGCTGATCGGGCTCATTTTGCGCGGCGTCGCCTTCGAGTTCCGCTTCAAGTCGGAGCGTTATCGCTGGACCTGGGACCTCGCCTTCGCCGCAGGCTCCATCATCGCTGCGCTGATGCAGGGGCTGATCATCGGCGCCTTCGTGCAAGGCTTCAACGTGGTGAACAACCGATTTGCCGGCGGACCATTCGACTGGCTCACCGCCTTTTCCGTCGTCACCGGGCTCGCCGTGATTGCCGGCTATGTGCTGCTCTCTGCCGGATGGCTGATCATGAAGGGCGACGAGGCGCTGCGCGAATGGGCTTATGGCGTCGCCCGCTATGCCCTGATCGCGGTCGCCGCCTTTATCGTCGTCTTCAGCCTGTGGACGCCATGGCTGCATCCTGAGATCGCCAAGCGCTGGTTCACGCCCGCCAACATGGTGATGCTGAGCCCGGTGCCGTTGGCCACTGCAGCGACCATCTATGCGCTTTGGCTGTCGGTGAGGCGACGGATGCGCTATGCGCCCTTCCTGCTGTCCGCGATGATCTTCCTGCTCTGCTACACCGGACTCGCAGTGAGCTTGTTTCCCTACATCATTCCGCCGTCGATCACGCTCTGGCAGGCGGCAGCGGCGCCTGAGTCCCAACTCTTCATGCTGTATGGCGCCATCCCGATCCTGCCCATCATCCTGGGCTACACCGCCTATTCCTATTACGTGTTCTGGGACGCGACCGAGCACGAGGGCTATCACTGAGCGGTCGCCTCACCGGCGCCGGCGAGATCGCGCTGCGGCCTAAGCAACCAGCCCGGATGTCGCGAAATTGACCGTCTTCCACGTCGCCGCCGTGGTATGGTGTCGCAGTGCCGAGCCCTGGGAGAGGGCCATGCGGTCCTTTGTTTTTTCCTTAAAGCAGATCATTTCGGTCGGAGCCGCCCTGGCGCTGCTCTTGATTGTGGGCCCCACCAGCCCGAGCCCCGCTCTTGCCAGCGAGATGGGCGGTGGCGGCCATTATGGCGGCGCGGCCACGGCGGCGGAGGTATTGGTGGGGTCGGGGTCGGCATCGGCGTCGGCTCCATTATCCTCAACGAGGCCATCCGCCGCTCGCAGGAGCGCCACGCGGCCGAGCCGAGAGGTTGCCCGGAAGGACTCGTGCCCTCGCACGGCTGCGTGAAGCCCGGCAAGGATCATGGGCGAGAGGTCACGAAATGTGAGCCGCCGATGCAGTGGCGGAAGGGTAGAGGCTGCGTGCCGCCCAAGGGCCCGGAGGTCGCCAAATGCGAACACGGCAAGGGCAGAGGCTGCCCGCCGCCAGAGCACAGACCCAAGACGACGGCCTCCTGCGATCGGCCTTTTGTCAAAATTGGCAGAGAGTGCGTTTGTCCGCCTGGGTCCGTCCAGCACGGACATGATTGCTCCAAGCCGCCGCATGTCGTGCCGGTCGGGCCTATTCCGGACGGACCGCCGCATGTGGTTCCCGTCGGGCCCGCGCCTGAAGGCGGCGACGTCTTCATCTATATCGCCAGCCACGGCATGGTGAAGGAGGATGACGCGAAGCAAGTCTATCTGCTTCCCGTTGACGCGAAGCTCGACGACCTCGACAAGACCGCTTATCCGCTGCAAGGGCTCTACGAGAATCTCGGCAAGATCGGCGCG
>DASZGQ010000048.1:0-11590 GCA_035938735.1 Methyloceanibacter sp. | reverse complement strand
GTGCCAATAGCAGACGCAGCGACAACTTAGGCTTTCTTCGCGGCGGCCGGTGCCTTCCGGAATTGCGCCTCTCGCTTTGAATTGAGCTGGAAGGCGAGCACAAGCAAGAACACGCCAAACACGAGGGCATATGCGCCGATCCACAAGGTCAGGACCACAGCGCCAATGAGCGGTTCAATGATCAGCAGGATGCCGAAGACGGTCGAGGCAATCCCGCCAAGGGCGAGCCACCAGCGACCGTAATCAAGATTGAGGCTAAAGGCTGCCGCTAACATCAGTGCACCGGACACGATCGCCCAAATGGCAACGATCCAAACTAGCGCAACGAGCGTAATCCCCGGCCAAAGAATGGCGATGACACCGGCAGCAAGATCAACGACGCCTTCGAGAATGAGCAGGCCCCAGCTCTCGCCACTCCGGGCGGCGCGTATGCCGGAGATGATCGCAAACACGCCATCGACGAACATGTAGGCCGCGAACAGGATAACGAACGCCCCTACCGCGATCCCCGGGGTAAGTAGGCAGATCAAGCCAAAAATGATTGCCAAGATACCCCGCAGCCCGACGGCCCACCAGCGCTGGGCAAGAACTTCGCTCATCGCATCGCAGCGGGCTGGATCAAATGCGAACAAACCAGTTTGTCCGGATGTGGTTGCCATGATTGCCTCCTGTGGAAATTCGATTATCCGCCTGTTGGTCGTCTCAGACTAGCGGGTTGCGCACGAATTGGCTCGGTGCTCTCCGGCATGCCGCTCCCTCCACTCGGAGCGATCCTGGTCGCGCACAAGCCTGGCCCCAAGCGCGATTATGGCCACCCCAAGGGCAAACAATTCCTCTGTTGCGCGTCCAACGTCGAGGATCAGCAGCTTGCGCACGATGGCGAGCATCGCAATCAACATCACGGTACGGACCTGGACGACGCTGTGCTGCCACTCGGCAGACACGAGCAGCGACCGCTTGAACTCAAGCGCAATGATGACGGTAAGGATCATGCCGAACACGGCCTGAAAAACCGCATAGTTGGTCGGGTCAAATGTGCTTGAAGCGATGCTCAGAAAAATCTTGGGTGCGAGGTTCCAGATGGCGAAAACGATGAAGATAAGACAGCGATCAATACGGTGAGTATGAGAATGACGATGTGCTCGAACTTGTCGTAAAAGCTGAGCAGGCCAAACGCCTCTGCGCCTCAGTAAACTCCTCTTTGACGCATATGCCCTTCCTCCCCTTTAGCGGTGACAAGCCGGTGAGCCGCTGTGGTCCTGGTTGCTCCGCTGTAAGAAATCGCGGATGACGCAGGCGGCAGGGCACCCACGCTTGCCGTAGAGACGGACGGGAGCAGCTTGTTGCATACCCAGGCCCTTCAATTGGATCATTTAGGATAGGCAACGGTAGGGTCACTAGCAATGTGATCATCGGCTGGGGGTAGGGCCTGCCGGCGTGTCCGAGTTGTGGCGCGGTGAGAAGACCGACGGGCAGGTAGTTCGGTCCTTGACCAAGCACGTCGCTGCTGAGGAGCGCTCGCTGGAGCAATGGTTCTTGGTAGCCATAGGCGACGATGAAAAAGCAAAGGAGGCGGTCTTGAAGACTAGTAGGGCTACGGACAATGTCGTTGAGGTGAGATAGGCCGCATATCCGCCACCAACCTCGCCCGTTGGGGTCTAACGGACGGTGAGGTTCAGCTTGTTCTTCCCGGAGAGCCGATAAGCGGTTGACCTGCTGCTGAGGCGACATTCGTGCTCCTACGTCTCATCGTCAAGGAGCGGGACGACCTGATCTCGACAACGCGCTACCATCATGATGCGGCGCTCCGCCATTCGGATGAATATTGGCAACTGCTGCCTTGCTCGCGGCGCAAGCAAGACCTACCGCAAGCAACTGGGCAGCAAGGAGCCGGAGGCGTGCCATCAAGTTCAAACAGAACCGCTAGCCGCCTTGCCGGATCATGTAATTGAGCAGCTGGGGCGATGGCTGTCCGTCCACCGGTAGTCGGTTGGCATATTGATACTGGCTGATCGCTTCGGCCGTGCGCGGACCCATTACGCCGTCGGGTGACCCGACATCGTAGCCAAGGTGGTCGAGCGACGACTGGATACTAAAGACGAGATTCCCCGGACCGGGGCCGTATCCAGGTCCGGGCGGTGGAGGCGGCGGACCGTAATAGGCGCGGGCCCGCGCATTGGCCCCAGCCTCCGCGGCACCGCTCAGCACGCCAACGCCGGCCCCGATCGCGGCGCCGGTTCCCGCTCCTCTGCCGCCGCCGACAATGCCGCCAATGATGGCCCCCACCGCCCCGCCTTCAACTCCGCGCTCTAGCACCTGCGCGGAGGCAGGTGTGCTGAGCCAAAGACCGGTCCAAAGCAGGGTGACGCAGCCAATCAGAGCAGTACTCATCATGCGGACGCATGTCATGATGTCCCTCCTTCCTCAACGCTCGCCGCTAGGCTAGCGCCCTCATAGGGCAGTTTACCCCAAGACGGTGGCGCATCCCAGCCCCAAAACCCTCCTGCACGGACGCGCTCAGCTGTTATCTTAACAGTGGGTAGCATCCACGCTCATCAAAGAGCCAGTTTGCGCTGAAGACGGTTTGGAACATGGATGCGAGGGCAGGGGCTATCTCCGAGGCTTATGATGCTGGGGCGGGCGAGACCGATGTGATGAAGCATGCCGGTCATAAGAACCGCCAGACAAGCGCCCGCTATAATAGAGGCACCCTAGAACAGACCTCCCGCGTTGCCCGCCTCAGGCTCGCCAAACGCTCAGAGAACAAGCTGTAGGGACGTGTAGACTATCATTTTGATCCGAAAGGAGAAAGTAAGCATGAACTACAGCATGCGAAACTGCTCCTTGGCCTCGAAGCCCATGGAGGCGCGGCAATAGTCGAGCACCTGGCTCCAGGAAGAGAGCACCGGCCGCTCAAGCACCTCGCCACGCACGAGCCTGAGCGCTCCCGCGCGCACCAGCTTGATCTCGGTGATGGCCGCCTCGCCCAAGCCCGGCACCTCACGCGAGCGCTCCTCCGGCGCGTTCAACGCTTCGGCGAAGGTGCCGAACTGCGCGAGGATGGCTTTGGCCAGCGGCTTGGTATCGCGGCGCGGGACGGCGCGGAACAGGATCAGCTCAAGCAACTCGTAGTCGGGCAGCGCATCGGCGCCGGCATCGCGGAAGCGTCGCCGCAATCTCTCGCGATGGCCGAGATAATGTGGCTTGCCGGCATCCTTGAAGGCCATTCAGGCTGCTCTATTGCCGAGTGAGTGGTGGTCGGTCCAAGCCTCTGGGGGAGAGGGTGAACACCTGACATCCCGTCTCCGTGACGCCGACAGTGTGCTCGAATTGCGCCGAGAGGGACCGGTCGCGGGTGACCGCGGTCCAGCCGTCGGACAGGATTTTCACCGGTGGCTTGCCGAGATTGATCATCGGCTCGATGGTGAACAGCATGCCTGGCTTGAGCTGCAAGCCTTCGCCGGGCTCGCCGTAATGCAGGATATTCGGCCTGTCGTGGAACACGCGTCCCAAGCCATGGCCGCAGAAATCCCGCACCACGCTGCAGCGCTCGGCCTCGGCATAAGCCTGGATAGCGGCGCCGATATCGCCAGTGGTGGCACCAGGACGCACGGCCGCGACGCCGCGCATCAGCGCATTGTAGGTCACCTCGAGCAGCCGTTCGGCCGCGCGGGAAATCTTGCCCACGCCATACATGCGGCTCGAATCGCCGTGCCAGTCGTCGACGATGAAGGTCACGTCGATATTGAGGACGTCGCCTTCCCTCAACACCCGCTGGCCGGGAATGCCATGGCAAACTACGTGGTTCAGCGAGGTGCAGATCGATTTCGGGAAGCCGCGATAGTTCAAGGGCGCGGGGACGGCACCGTGGGCAAGCGCGAAGTCGAACACGAACTGATCGAGCGCTTCGGTGGTAACGCCGGGCTTGACCTGATCCACGAGCAGGTCGAGCGCCTCGGCGACGAGCTGGCCGGCGTTCTGCATGCCGGCAAAGGCCTCGGCGCCATGCAGCTTGATCTTGGTGTCACGCGCCTGGGCGCGGGCGAATTCGAGGTTCGACATCGTGCACGCTACAGGATTGAGTGATCACTTCACTTAAGGTGAATTGCGCCAATGTGCAACGGGGGCAAACGCCGCGCGTAGCCCGGATGGCCGGGACAAGCCCGGCCATGACGGTCAATAATGGAGACAACTTGCTTCTGGCGGGACCATGACCAATAGCGAACAAAGCCAAGATACCGTGACGGCCGCGCTCGTCATCATCGGCGAGGAAATCCTGTCGGGCCGCACCAGGGACGAGAACATCTCCCATATCGCCCGCTACCTCAACGACATCGGCATCGCTTTGCAGGAGGTGAGGGTGGTGCGCGACATTGAGGCGGAGATCATCGCCGCCGTGAACGAGCTCCGCGCCCGCTACAGCTATATCTTCACCACAGGCGGCATCGGCCCGACCCACGACGACGTGACCACCGACGCCATCGCCAAAGCTTTCGGTGTCGAGGTTAAAATCGACCCCCGGGCGGTCGAAGCCATGCGCAAGGGCTATAGCGAGCTGGAACTGACCCCGGCCAGGCTGCGCATGGCCCGTATCCCCACCGATGCCGAGCTGGTGGACAACCCGGTCTCCCGGGCGCCCGGCTTCATGCTCGACAATGTGATCGTGATGGCGGGCATCCCGCGCATTATGCAGGTGATGCTCGACGCCGTGGCGCCGCGCCTCAAGAAGGGGCGTCCGATGCTCTCTTGCTCCGTCCGCATCGAGGCGCCGGAGGGCGACGTGGCACCGGGGCTCGCCGCGATTCAGTCAGCGCACGCGGATGTGCAGATCGGAAGCTATCCGTTTTTCGAGAAGGGCAAGCTTGGCACTTACGTAGTGCTGCGCAGCGTGGACCAGAGCGCGCTCGACCGTGTGTTGGGCGAAGTTTGGGATCTGATCGGCAAGGAGAAGTTCAAGGCCGCCAGCGGCGACGCCAAAGCTTAGGTCTTAAGGTCTTGGGAGGAGCCGATAATTTGGGGCTTCTAAGCCGCCGCCCAATCGGCGAATGGCAGGCGCGGGAGCCGAAGCTCCCGCACCATCACCCAGCTATTTCTTGCGAGCGGTCTTACGACGGGCAGTGCCCGTCTTCTTCGCCGTCGTCTTCTTCGCCGCGGCGGTCTTGCGCGCGGGCTTCTTCTTCGCTGGTTTCCTCTTCGCTACTGCCATAGTGCATCCCTCCTATCGGGCTGGCTGGTAGAACACTCTAGCTACATCCACTCGTCGCTTCGCACGCATCGCATTCGAGACACGTGCATCGCGCACGAAGGAAAAGCTCTGCATTGTTCACGCACTTTCCTTCATAGGTCTTAACGCAGGGCTCATCGATAAGATCGTCGAGTCGCGTTCGGTGAGTGATTCGCGATCCGAATTTTTCCTATCGTAATAATTCGCATACGACATCGCGCGGCTATGTACAACTATTTCTGCATCTCGGAAGCGAGCGCTCCGGTAACCACGATGCTCCACTTCGCACGCGGAATCGACTGATGAGGATGCATGGCTCGCGTTGTTTGTGTCCTCGTCGTGATGATGCGCAGGCGGAACTACGCCGCGACAGTCGAGCGTGCGAGAAGCAGTCGGCAGATTTGGAAATACGTCTTCCATGATGGGACTCCACTAGCTGCATCCGCTCGTCGAACCGCAGGTGTCGCATTTGAGACACGTGCCGTTGCGAACGAGCGTGAAGTTTCCGCACTCCTGACACGCCTCGCCCTCATAGCCCTTCACGCGCGCCTCGCTGATGAGGTCTGACGCGCTCCGCTCAGCTAGCGCCTCGACGGCTCTCGCCACGTTCTGCGTCAGCGCCGAGGGAGTAACAGTCTCGGCCGCTCCTGGCTCCGCCTCGAAAACGTGACCAGCCCCGGCCACGCGGGCGGCGGGCATGCGGTTGAGGCTCGCCAATTGCAACTTGTCCTGGTCGCCGGCTCGCTTTCTTGCAAAGCCGCGGGAGGCCCGATTTTCGCTCTCGATCTCGGCGGCCTCGCGGACCTTATGGTCTTCGCCAGTGCCCACCCCGGTATGGCCGTTGTCGGTTGGAACAACATGGGCAAGCTCGAACCGGTCCAAATAGGAAATCGCAAGTTCCCTGAAGATATAGTCGAGGATCGAAGTGGCGTTCTTGATCGCCGCGTTGCCCCGCACCTGGCCCGCAGGCTCGAAGCGCGTGAAGGTAAAGGCTTCGACGAACTCCTCGAGCGGCACGCCATATTGCAAGCCCACCGACACGGCGATGGCGAAATTGTTCATGAGCGAGCGGAAGGCCGCGCCTTCCTTATGCATGTCGAGGAAGATCTCGCCGAGCCGCCCGTCTTTGTATTCGCCAGTGTGGAGATAGACCTTATGCCCCCCCACCACGGCCTTTTGGATGTAGCCCGTGCGCCGGTCCGGCAGCTTTTCGCGCACCGCGCGCTTGCGTTCTACTTCCACCTTACGCTCGACCTCGCGCTCGATGATCCGCTCCACGATGCGTTCGGCTAAGACGGCGGCGCGCTGGGCTTGGGGCTGGTCGGCGGCGATGGCGGCAAGAACCTCCTCCTGCTCATCCTCCTCATCAGCCAGGAGCTGGGCGTTGAGCGGCTGCGACAGCTTTGAGCCGTCGCGATAAAGGGCGTTGGCCTTGAGCGCCAGCCGCCAGGAGAGGAGATAGGCCTCCTTGCAGTCCTCGACGCGTGCCTCATTCGGCATGTTGATGGTCTTGGAGATCGCCCCCGAAACGAAGGGCTGGGCCGCCGCCATCATGCGGATGTGGCTTTCGACCGACAGGAAGCGCTTGCCCTTGCGGCCGCAAGGCGAGGCGCAGTCGAACACCGGCAAATGCTTGGGATCGAGGCCCGGCGCGCCTTCGAGCGTCATGGCCCCACAGGCATATTCGTTGGCAACCTCAATCTCCCGCTTGGAGAAGCCGATCTCGGCCAGGAGGTCGAAATCCCGCTGGTCGAGGCGCTCCGCCGGCAGCCCTAGCGCGCCGGTCAGGAAGGCCTCGCCGAGCGTCCATTTGTTGAAGGCAAATTTGATGTCGAAGGCGGTCGCCACCGCCTTCTCCGCCGCGGCGATCTTCTCGGGGGTGAAGCCCTTGGCAGCGAGGCTCTCATGATTGACGCCAGGCGCTCCGGCGAGCGAGCCGCGTCCAACCGCGTAATCGACGATGCGCTTGATCGCGACCTCGTCATAGCCGAGCGCGGCCAAGCCCTCCGGCACCATGCGATTGATGATCTTGAAATAGCCGCCGCCGGCGAGCTTCTTGAATTTGACGAGGGCGAAGTCGGGCTCGATGCCGGTCGTGTCGCAATCCATCACGAGGCCGATGGTGCCGGTCGGTGCGATCACCGTGGCCTGCGCGTTGCGGTAGCCATGCTGGCGGCCGAGCTCGATGGCGCGCTCCCAAGCATGGACGGCGCGGGCGAGCAGCTTCGGGCCTGGGCAGGAGGCGTGGTCGAGCGGCACCGGGGCCGTTTGCAAGCCCTCATAGCCTTCTGTCTCGCCCCTTGCCGCACGGGCATGATTGCGCATGACGCGGAGCATCGGCTCGCGGTTCTGGGCAAAGCCGGGGAACGGCCCAAGCTCGCGCGCCATATCGGCGCTCGTGGCGTAGGAGATACCGGTCATGATGGCGCTCAGCGCCCCGCACAGCGAGCGCGCTTCCGGAGAGTCGTAGGGGATGCCCGAAGCCATCAGCAGGCCGCCAATATTGGCGTAGCCGAGGCCGAGCGTCCGGTACTCATAAGAGAGCTGAGCGATGCAGCGCGAGGGAAACTGCGCCATGGTCACGGCGATTTCGAGCACCACCGTCCACAGCCTGATGGCGTGCTCGTAGGCCTCGACGTCGAAGCTGCCGTCCTCGTGACGGAACGCCATTAGATTGAGCGAGGCGAGATTGCAGGCCGTGTCGTCGAGGAACATGTACTCCGAGCAAGGATTGGAGGCCTTGATCGGGCCAGAGGCGGGGCAGGTGTGCCAATCGTTGATGGTGGTGTGGAACTGGATGCCGGGATCGGCGCAGGCCCAGGCGGCGGTGCCGATCTCCTCCCAGAGCTCACGCGCTTTGAGCGTCTTGGCGACCTTGCCGTTCTTGCGGAAGGTGAGCTGCCAGTCGGCGTCGGCCTCGACCGCGCGCAGGAACTCGTCCGTCACCCGTACCGAGTTGTTGGAGTTCTGCCCCGAAACGGTGCGATAGGCCTCCGAGTCCCAATCGGTGTCATAGATCGGGACGTGGATCGAGGTGTAGCCCTGGCGGGCGAACTGGATCACCCGGCGGATGGCATTGTCGGGCACTTTGGCCTTGCGCGCGGCCTTCACCTCGCGCTTCAGCGCCGGATTGCATTTGACGTCGAAGCAGCCGTCGCCGTCAGCCTCGCAATTGACGCAAGCCTTGAGGATGGCGTTGAGCCGCTCGGACAAGATCTTGGAACCGGTGACGAGCGCCGCGACCTTCTGTTCCTCGATGACCTTCCAGTTGATGTAGGCCTCGATGTCGGGGTGGTCGATGTCCACCACCACCATCTTGGCCGCGCGCCTCGTCGTACCGCCGGACTTAATCGCACCCGCGGCGCGGTCGCCGATCTTGAGGAAGCTCATCAGCCCGGAGGACTTGCCCCCGCCGGACAGCGGCTCGTTCTCGCCGCGGAGCCGCGAGAAGTTCGAGCCCGTGCCCGAGCCGTACTTAAAGAGGCGCGCCTCGCGCACCCAGAGGTCCATGATCCCGCCCTCATTGACGAGATCGTCCTCGATTGACTGGATGAAGCAGGCGTGGGGCTGCGGGTGCTCGTAGGCGGACTCTGACGCCTTGATCTCGCCCGTGGCGAAGTCAGCGTAGTAGTGGCCCTGGCTCGGGCCGTCGATGCCGTAGGCCCAGTGCAGCCCGGTGTTGAACCATTGCGGGCTGTTGGGCGCGCCCATCTGCATGGCGAGCATGTAGCGAAGCTCATCGAAGCAAGCGCTCGCATCCTCCTCGGTGGAGAAATAGCCGGCCTTCCAGCCCCAATAGGTCCAGGTGCCGGCCAGCCGGTCGAACACCTGGCGGGCGTCGGTCTCCCCACCGAAGCGTGCCTCCTCGGGGAGCGCCTCAAGGGCATCCTGGTCCGGAACCGACCGCCAGAGCCAGGAGGGCACGGTGCTCTCCTCGACCTTCCTGGCGACCGCCGGTACGCCGGCCTTGCGGAAGTACTTTTGGGCTAGGATGTCGGCGGCGACCTGACTCCAATGGGCCGGCACCGTGAAACTCTCTAGCTGGAAGACCACTGAGCCGTCGGGATTCCGGATCTCGCTCGCGCTCTCCCAGAAGGGGATGGCGTCGTAGGGCGATTTTCCCGGCTCAGTGAAACGTCTTTCGATCCGCATTCTTGTTTCTCCCCGCGTTCAACGCCTTAATTTAACCCAGCGAACGTGAGGCGATTCGTCTTTCCCATCAATATATAGGGAACAGGTTCTTTATATTCCACTAAATCCTGTGAGCGGAATGGGGATGTCCTGTGAACAACCGCCATCTCGAAACCTCCTGACGGAGCCCCGTGTGCGACGGCCGACGCGTCGCATATATTTAGGAGAGTAGGGGCAGAAGAGACCCGCCTGGACAGACCCTGGGGCTCCCGCCATAGTCCGGCCCACCTCAAGCGGCGCGACCATTCAGCATGAAATTTCTGACCGAGCTTTTCGCCTGGTGGACCGGCAACACGATCGGCACCCGCTTCTTTACCTGGCGCTTCGGCACCCGCGTCGGTGAAGACGCCTTCGGCAACGTCTACTACCAAACCGAGGATGGGAAGCGGCGCTGGGTGATCTATCACAGCCAGTCCGAGGCTTCGCTCGTGCCGCCGGAATGGCATGGCTGGCTCCACTATACCGTGGACGTGCCGCCGACCGAGGAAGCCTATAAGCCGCAGCCCTGGCAGCAGCCCTACGTGTCCAACCTCACCGGCACGCCGCGAGCCTATCGGCCGCCGGGCAGCATCCTCAATCCCGATGCCGGGAAAGTGACCCAGCGCGACTACGAGCCTTGGCAGCCGGGACAAACGGAATGAGCACGGCCGAAGTCGTTCCGCCGAAGGTGGTGATGCCCGCAACGGACGCTTCGGTTCGGAGCTTGCCGACGATGTTCTCGATCTGCTGGCGCCGAAGCGCGGCGAGCGCATTCTCGACCTTGGTGGCGCCGATGGCGCACTGACCGAGAAGATCGCCGCTTCCGGCGCCGACGTCCTTGGGGCCGATCTGAGCGAGGACCTTCTGGCCGCTGCCGCCGACAAAGGTCTCAAGGCGCAAAGGGTCGACGGCCATGCGCTTCCCTTCAAGACCGAATTCGACGCGGTCTTCACCAATGCGGCGCTTCATTGGATGCGCCGGCCCAAGCTCGTATCGCCGGGGTAGCGCGGGCGCTCAAGCCCCATGGCCGCTTAGTCGGAGAGTTCGGCGGCCACGGCAATGTGGCGGGCATCGCCACGGCCTTGCGGCCGTCGGTGCGCTGCATGGCGGCGATCCGGCCAGGGTCGCCCCCTGGTTCTTTCCCTCGGTTCGCCGAATATCGGCGGCTGCTCGAGCAAGGCGGCTTCACCATCAAATCCATCGTGCTCATGCCGTGCCCAACCCCGCTCGAGATCGGCATGCAGGGATGGCTCCAAACCTTCGGCCGGTCTTTCTTTGAGCAATTCGAGGAGCCGGAACGGTCGGAGGTATTGGCCGAAGTCCTCGATCTGTTGCGCCCGGCGCTGTGTAATGCCGGCGGCGTGTGGACCGCGGATCACATCCGGCTGCGCTTTTTCGCGGAGCGGAGCGCGTCAGGCAGGGCGCCCGTTGGCCTCGCCACATCCATGCCAGATTCATGGCGGAGGCCATGGCTTGCAAGGAGCGCCACGGAGCGCTACGCCTGACGCCGGTCCAGAGGGTGCGGGGCATGATGCAACAGTCTAAAGCTGGATTGCGCCGCACTCGGCCCGCCTTCCTGTTCAGCCTGATAGCCGCGCTGGCGACACTCGGCGCCGTAGAAGCGGGCGCCGATAAGATTCAGAATCCGATCGCCGTGTTCGCCGCGCTCGACAAGGTGACGGGGCGAATCTCACATCTGGAGATTCCCATCAATCAGACGGTGCAGTTCGGCGCGCTTAAGGTGACGCCGCGGGTCTGCTATACGCGCCCGCCCACGGAGCCGCCAAACACCGCTTCCTTCACCGAGGTGGACGAGATCAAGCTCAACGGAGAAGTCGAGCGCATCTTTACCGGTTGGATGTTCGCGGAGAGTCCCGGCCTTCACGCCGTGGAGCACCCGGTCTTCGACGTTTGGCTTACGAGCTGCAAGACGAACGAGCCAGTTGCGCCCGCGGGGAGCGAGCAGAATGCAGCGGCGCCGGGAGTCCCCGCGGCTGAGGCACCAGCGGCATCGGCAGCCGAAGCACCTGCCGGTGAGGCACCCGCCACCGTAGCGCCCGGGCCCAAGCCAACAGCGCCCAAGGCGCCAACCACGGCCGCAGCGCCGACTCCAGCACCGGCAGCAGCGACGGCACTGACCGCGGCGCCCAAACCCAAGCGACCGCGGCCGGTCACCGCACCGCCGCCGTCAACATT
>DASZGQ010000047.1:0-1836 GCA_035938735.1 Methyloceanibacter sp. | reverse complement strand
AGCCTGTTCCTCGCGAGCTACAGCCTCTTCGGCCCGACAACGCCGCATTGGCTCATCTTCGCGGCGCTGCTCGCGGGAGGCTTCTTCCGCTCGCTGCAATTCACCAGCGTCAATACGCTGAGCTTTGCCGACGTGCCCCCCGGCCTCATGAGCCGCGCGACCAGCTTCGCCAGCATGGCGCAGCAATTGTCGATCAGCATCGGCGTCGGCACCGGCGCGTTGTTCCTCCATCTGACGCTGCTCCTGCACGACAGAACTATTCTCGCCGCCGGCGATTTCGGCCCGGCGTTCGCCGGCGTCGCGCTCGTCTCGCTGCTGTCGCTCCTCTTCTTCCTGCCGCTGTCGCGCGATGCCGGCGCGGAGGTGAGCGGTCATCGCTATGGAACGGTGCCGCCATCGGCCACGTAGTGGATGATGAGATTAAGTCGAAGCGCTGCTTCCACTAACCCCCTCTCCGCCCATTGGGGGGAGAGGGTCGGGGTGAGGTGGGAAGTCTCGGCAGCAACCGACTTGTCCCCGCGACCCACCTCATCCTAATCCTTCTCCCCCCTAAAGGGCGGAGAAGGACCTTGTCTGCCTGTGATATGCCAACGTCATCTCATCACGCTCTAGAGCATGATTGATTTTCTCTGAATCGCTTTTTGGGATTCCCAAGGGCGTTGAATTCTGATTCAAGATGCTGGCTGGGCATGGGGGCCAGCATCGATGGCGAGAGCATATTCGCTGGATCTTCGGGAGCGGGTAGTGGCCCGTGTGATGGCAGGAGAGAGCTGTCGCACGGTGGCGAAGTTGTTTGGGGTCAGCGTTGCGAGCGTGGTGAAGTGGTCGCAGCGGTTTCGGGTGAGCGGGAGCGCCGCCGCCAAACCAGTGGGCGGCCGGCGGCCCTTCGCGCTCGCCGGTGAACGCGACTGGCTTCTGAGGCGGGTCGCGGTGCGGCCGGATGTGACCTTGCGGGCGCTGGCGGCAGAATTGGCCGAGCGCGGGATCGTGGTGAGTTACTACGCGGTCTGGCACTTCTTTGAGCACGAGGGCATCAGCTTCAAAAAAAAGCCTGCACGCCAGCGAGCAGGATCGGCCGGACGTGGCGCGCCGCCGCGCGCGCTGGAAGACGCATCAGGGCAAACTTGATCCCAAGCGGCTCGTCTTCATCGACGAGACCTGGGCCAAGACAAATATGACCCGCACCCACGGACGATCCGCGAAGGGCAGTCGGCTCGTCGCCAAGGTGCCGCACGGACGGTGGCGCACGCTCACTTTCCTCGCCGCGCTGCGCCACAACCGCATCGATGCGCCGTGCGTGCTCGACGGGCCGATCAACGGCACAAGCTTCCGCGCCTATGTCGAGCAGTTCCTCGTGCCAACCCTCGCGCCCGGCGACATCGTCATCATGGACAATCTCGGCAGCCACAAGGGCCAACTCGTGCGACGCGCCATCCGCGCCGCCGGCGCCAGGCTCTTCTTCCTCCCGCCCTACTCCCCAGACCTCAACCCGATCGAGCAGGTCTTCGCCAAGCTCAAGACCTTGTTGCGCAAGGCCGCCGAACGCACCGTCACCGCCACCTGGCAACGCATCGGCCTACTCCTCGACGCCTTCACGCCACAGGAATGCGCAAACTACCTCACAAACTCAGGCTACGCTTCCGCATAAAACGATCATGCTCTAGGGCCTGCCTTAAAGGGAGATCGGTTATGTCTTATGTATCTCTATGGGAAACGAATTCAACTCTTCGCTGCATTGCCTTCCAGCATCACGCGTTGCTTAGGCATGCAAGAATCGGTGCAACCGTCATCGCCCTTGCTTGCGCTACCGCGGCGTGCGGCTTGTACGGCGGCTCG
>DASZGQ010000046.1:0-9893 GCA_035938735.1 Methyloceanibacter sp. | reverse complement strand
GGGCTGACGCCGCGCATCGACTTCCGATCGCACGATAGGCGAGCGCTCTTGAAAAAGCCGCTTATGCGTGCGAGCTAGATTCAGTCCCATTCAGCAAGAGATTCGTTTGTCGTGGCCGGGCCAGCTCGATTGCGCAAATCCGCAACATCACGCGACCTCTTCGCCAAGCTCGAAGCTGAGCTAAAGAAGAAGCCGAGCGCGTCATCCAAATCCGCCAAGGGCGGCAAGCGGAACGGTATGCCTTCCGCCGACGATGCCTACACGGCCGCCGACATCGAGGTGCTCGAGGGGCTCGAGCCAGTGCGCCGGCGCCCCGGCATGTATATCGGCGGCACCGACGAGAAGGCGCTGCATCATCTCTTCGCCGAGCTGCTCGACAACGCCATGGACGAGGCGGTCGCCGGTCACGCGAGCCGCATCGAAGTGAGCTTCGAGGATGACGGCTTCTTGAGCGTCACCGACAATGGCCGCGGCATCCCGGTCGATCCGCATCCGAAGTTCAAGAAGAAGTCGGCGCTGGAAGTGATCATGACCACCCTGCACTCGGGCGGAAAGTTCAACTCCAAGGTCTATGACACGAGCGGCGGCCTGCACGGGGTCGGGGTTTCGGTGGTGAACGCCTTATCGGAGCAGCTCGAGGTCGAGGTCGCACGTGGGCAAAAGCTTTACCGCCAGACTTACACGCGCGGGCATCCAGACGGCCCGCTGAAAAGCCTCGGCCCGGTGAAGAACCGCCGCGGCACCACGGTCCGCTTCAAGCCTGATCCGAAGATCTTCGGCAAGGGCGTGGCCTTTATGCCGGCGCGACTGTTCCGCATGTCGCGGTCCAAGGCCTATCTCTTCGGCGGCGTCGAGATCCGCTGGTCCTGCGCCGCGACGCTGCTTGCGAGCGACAAGGAGACGCCTCAAAGCGCAGTCTTTCACTTCCCCGGCGGCCTCAAGGATTTTCTGGCGAGCCGCATCGAGGGGCAGGAGACCGTCACCAAGGAGGTTTTCACCGGCAGGAGCAACAAGCGCGAAGGACATGGCTCGGTCGAGTGGGCAATTGCCTGGGTCGCGGGCGAGGACGGATTCCTCAACTCCTATTGCAACACCGTGCCGACCCCTGACGGCGGCACGCATGAGGCTGGATTGCGCTCTGCCGTGGTCAAGGGTTTGCGTGCCTATGGCGAGCTGATCGGCAACAAGCGGAGCGCACAACTGACTGCGGAGGACGTGCTATCCACGGCCGGCGCGTTGCTGTCGCTGTTCATCCGCGAGCCTGAGTTTCAGGGACAGACCAAGGATCGTCTTGCGACCCAGGAAGCGACCCGCATTGTCGAAACCGCGGTGCGCGATGCCTTCGATCATTGGCTCACGGGCAATCCGCCCCAGGCTAATCGCCTGCTCGACTGGGTGGTCGACCGCGCCGAGGAGCGGCTTCGCCGCAAGAAGGAAAAAGAAATCGGCAGGCAGACCGCGACGCGGCGCTTGCGGCTCCCCGGCAAGCTCGCCGATTGCGCTCTGAGCGCCGCGGAAGGCACCGAGATCTTCATCGTCGAGGGGGACTCAGCCGGTGGTTCTGCCAAGCAGGCGCGCGACCGCGCGAGCCAGGCGGTACTCCCGTTGCGCGGCAAGATCCTCAACGTGGCGAGCGCAAGCTCAACTAAGCTTGCCGACAATCAGCTCATCGCCGATCTCGTCCAGGCGCTTGGCTGTGGGACCGGGACGCAATACCGCGACCAGGACCTGCGTTACGAGAAGGTCGTGATCATGACTGATGCCGACGTGGACGGCGCCCACATCGCTTCGCTGCTCATCACCTTCTTCTATCGGGAGATGCGCGGGCTGATCGAAAACGGGCATCTCTATCTCGCCGTGCCGCCTCTCTATCGCTTAAGCCAGGGTGCAAAGACCGCCTATGCTCGCGACGACGCGCATAAGGCCGAGCTGTTGAAGTCAGAGTTCAATGGCAGGGGCAAGGTCGACGTGAGTCGTTTCAAAGGTTTGGGCGAGATGCTTCCGAAGCAGCTCAAAGAGACGACCATGGACCGCAGCGTCCGCACGCTGCTGCGCGTCGAGATCGTGGAGAACGAGCGGAACCTCACGACCAAGGTGGTCGATCAGCTCATGGGCAACAAGCCAGAGGCGCGCTTCCAGTTCATCCAGGAGCGCGCCGAGTTTGCCAAGCCCGACGAGCTGGATATTTGACTGCGCGACGCTACAGCCAGCGGGGCACGCGCGCCTGGTATTTGCGATAAGCGTCGCCGAATTTCGACTGCAGATAGGCTTCCTCGCGCTCGACCACGCCACGCTGCAAGACGATCAGCACCGGGATCAGAAGTAGAAGCATCCAGGCGCTCGTCAGCATGATCGCCATACCGAAATAGAAGCTGACGAAGCTGATATAGATCGGGTTCCGCGTGTAGCGGTAAGGACCGCTGTTGAGCAGGACCGTCGAAGGCTCCCCAGGCACGACGCTCGTGCCGGCTCGCCTAAACTCGCGCACGGACAGTATAAACAGCGCAAGTCCGACCAGGGCAAGGGCTCCGCCAGCGGCGAGTGCCCGGGCGTTGGCTGACCCAAGTCCAGGCCCGAGCGGAACGATCCAGCTCATGAGGCAGCCGAGCACGATCGCGCCCAGAAACAAAATTGGGGGCTTCACCACGACGTCGGCATAGTCCTGCATGTGTCGCCGCTATCATCCCTGAGGGTCGTTCGAAAGATCGTTTTCGAGCGCTTACGAGCGATGCGCAAGCCCCGTCATAGTCTGTCACAATGTGGTGCGATACTCTATAAGTCGGCCTGGCGAGGTCGGCACAAACGCCGCGTCAAGATCGAAAACAAGGGGGTTCCTCATGTTCAAGTCCATTTTGCGCGCGACCGCGTTCCTTGCTATTGCGTTTGTCCCGCTTGCCGCTGCGGCCGCGGCGGATGACGACGGCAAGATCATCGAGGGTCTTCCGACCCAGGTCGCCGGCGTCGTCACCGGCGGAACCTGGTCGGCCGGGAAACAAGGAGGATTCTATCGCGCCATCGTGGTCATGGCCGGAACCGAAAAGGACTTCGGCGCGCGAGTCTTCTTGCAATGGCTTGCACTTTCCGAAGCAAATCCCGTGCCCGCGGTCGTGGCGACGGTGCCGATCAAGGAGATCAACGACCAGAAGCTCGCCAATGCCTCGATCGAAATCGAGGGCGAGGAGAGCAAGGACAATGAGATCACCATTATCGTGAGCTCCTACGATTTCGACGCCGACAAGGACATCACCCTGTTCGTCAAGGGAACCGCGCCAGGCAAATATGCCATGGCGAAGGCGCCGGCGAAGTCCCCGGCCGCTCCATCGCAACAGGGTCGCACCAATGTCCCCAAGGATGATTAAAGGGAGGACGGGTCGTTTGCCTCTTGCGCCATCCGCGCCGGCCCCCTATTTGAGGAGCAAGCATTGCAGGGTATAAGGCCTCATTACTTTGGTAGAAGTCTTGCGCAGGCCGCACGAATCGTTGCAGCACATAATTGCGCTATTAAAAATGAAAGAGACGCGCGTGGTGCTTCGGGCTCGCGCTTGTTTTGCTAATTCATGAGCTTTTCACAACTTGGCTTGAGTTCAAAAGTTTTATCCGCCGTTACTGCGGCGGGCTTCGAGATGCCCACCCCCATCCAAGCGCAAGCAGTGCCCTACGCCGTCGCCGGTCGCGACGTGCTCGGCATTGCGCAGACCGGCACCGGCAAGACGGCATCCTTCGTGCTGCCGATGCTGACGCGTCTCGAGCGCGGCCGAGCAAGAGCCCGCATGCCGCGCTCGCTGATCCTCGCCCCCACGCGGGAACTCGCGGCGCAGGTTGCCGAGCATTTCGAAATTCTCGGCAAGAACCACAATCTCACCGTGGCGCTGCTGATCGGCGGGGTGTCCTACGAGGATCAGGATCGCAAGCTTGACCGCGGCGCCGACGTGGTGATCGCCACCCCGGGGCGACTGCTCGACCATTTCTCGCGCGGCAAGCTTCTGCTCAACGGCATCGAGATCCTGGTCATTGACGAGGCCGACCGCATGCTCGATATGGGCTTCATCCCGGACGTCGAGCGCATCTGCAAGCTCCTCCCCTTCACGCGCCAGACCTTGTTCTTCTCGGCTACCATGCCGGCGGAGATCCAGCGGCTCGCCGACAACTTCCTGCACCGTCCTGAACGCATCGAAATCGCGCCACAAGCGCCGGCCGCCACGACGATCGTGCAGCGCCTGAAAAAGGCGCCGGACGATGCTGCGGGCAAACGCGAAGCACTGAGAGCGCTGATGCGGGAAATCAACGTCAAGAACGCGATCATCTTCTGCAATCGCAAGAAGGACGTGGGCATCGTGCACCGCTCGCTGCTGCGCCATGGCTTCAATGTCGGCGCGCTGCATGGCGACATGGACCAGCATCAGCGTACGGCGACGCTCGAAGCCTTCCGGAATGGCACCATCACCTTTCTTGCCGCAAGCGACGTCGCTGCCCGTGGCCTCGATATCCCGGATGTGAGCCACATCTTCAATTACGACGTCCCGATCCACCCCGAAGATTATGTCCACCGCATCGGGCGCACGGGACGCGCCGGGCGCGAAGGCTTCGCTGCCACCCTGGTAACGCCGAAAGAGGTCAAGGCGATCAAGGCGATCGAGCGACTGCTCCGACATGACATCCCGTGGATCGATGGCCAGCCGAGCGACGCCGAGGTGGCGCGGGCGTCAGAGGAACGGGGCCGCTCGAACGGACGTCACTGTCGCGGGTCTCGATCAAACCGCCATAAGGGCGGCGGAACGCACGCCGGCTCCGACGGACGATCCGACGCGCAGCGCAAGGAGCATGGCGGCCGCGACGGGCACGCTCCCAAACCTCACCAGCCCCCCCATCAGCAGCAAAATCAGCAGAGACGCGATCAACACCAGCCTAAGGCCGCTGATGGGCAGCCAACCCACGGTTCCGCGCCAAAGGCAGCCCACACCCATTCCCACCATCCGCATCAAGCTCCAGCACCAAAGCCGCAATCCCATTCCGGTCATCGGCCTCCTGCCAAATCCCCGCAGCACTCGCGCGGTGGCGTACGCGGCATGGGCGAGCATGTCCCGGCCTTCATGATGCGCTCCGTGCGTCCCCTGGACTAGGGCGCGCGGACACACTCTTTCTCGCTAAATCTAAGAGGGCTTTCAGCTTAGCTGTCGTGCGCGCCCTTCGCGGCTCGCCTCGGCGGCCGGCGTGAGCTCCACGGACTCGCCGCAGCCGCAGGCGCTCGTCTGGTTCGGATTGTTGAACACGAAGCCCGAGCTCATGCGGTCGCTGCGGTAATCCATCTCGGTACCGAGCAGGAACAGGACCGCGGTCGGATCGATGAGGATGCGTACGCCCTTGTCCTCGACCACCTCGTCGTGAGGCGCCTTGGCCTCGGCATAGCTCATGGTGTATTCCATGCCGGCGCAACCGCCCTTCTTCACGCCGATGCGCAGGCCAGTGGCTTCCTTGCCGGACGCGGACATGAGCGCGCGAATGCGCTCGGCGGCGGCATCGGTCAGGGTCATGAGCTTCGGTGCGGTCATGGTCTCAAATTGGGATAGATCGGCGCTCGGTTCAAGTCCGTGTTTCTTCAGAACATGTTGAGCGCAAGCCGCGCCTCGTCGGACATGCGGCTCGGGTCCCAGGGCGGATCGAACACGAGGTTGACCTTGACCTGCCCGACGCCAGGGACCGAGGAGACGGCGTTCTCCACCCAGCCCGGCATGTCGCCGGCCACCGGGCAGCCGGGCGCGGTGAGCGTCATGTCCACCTCGATATTGCGCTCGGAGTCGACGTCCAGCCGGTAGATGAGGCCGAGCTCGTAAATGTCGACGGGGATCTCTGGATCGAATACGGTCTTCAAAGCCGCCACGAGGTCGTCCTTGAGCTGGTCGTGCTGGGGCGTGGGGGCGGCAGCGGGCGCCTCCGCTGGCGCCTCCGGCGAGACCGCGCTTTCGTCGTTCTCTTGAATCTTTGCAGTCATTTCGGCCATTTGCCTCAAGCAAACATGTCATGCGCCTTGTGCAGCGCCTCGACCAGTCGGTCGACCTCCTCGACCGTATTATACATGGCGAAGGAGGCGCGCGCAGTCGAGGTGACGCCATATCGCGCCAGGAGCGGCTCGGCGCAATGGGTTCCAGCCCTGATGGCCACGCCGTAACGGTCAAGGATCGTGCTCACGTCGTGCGGATGAGCGCCTTGCATCTCGAAGGAGATGATCGAGCCCCTATTCTTGGCGCGGCCGAAGATGCGCAGCCAATTGAACGCGCTGAGGCGTTCCATAGCATAGATGAGAAGCGCGTCCTCATGGGCCTTGATGCGCTCGCGGCCGACGCCTTCCACATAGTCGATGGCGGCGCCGAGCCCGATTGCCTGCACGATGGCCGGCGTGCCGGCCTCGAAGCGGTGAGGCGGCGTGGCATAGGTGATGCGGTCACGGGTGACGACGCCAATCATCTCGCCGCCACCCTGGTAAGGCGGCATGGCCTCAAGCAGCTCCTTCTTGCCGTAGAGCACGCCGATGCCGGTCGGGCCGTAAAGCTTGTGGCCGGTGAAGGCATAGAAGTCGCAATCAAGGTCCTGCACATCCACGGGCAGATGCACCGCGCCTTGCGCGCCGTCGACCAGGACGGGAATGCCGCGGGCGTGCGCGAGCCGCACGACCTCCTTGATCGGTACGATGGTGCCGAGCACGTTCGACATATGGGTGATGGCGACCATCTTGGTGCGCGGGGTGAGAAGCGCCTCGAATTTGTCGAGCAGAAGCTCGCCAGCGTCCGAGATCGGCGCCCATTTCAGGACCGCGCCCTGCCGCTCGCGCAGGAAATGCCAGGGCACTATGTTGGAATGGTGCTCCATGATCGAGAGCACGATCTCGTCGCCCTCGCCGATATGTGGACCGCCACAGGAGCTCGCGACGAGGTTGATGGCTTCCGTGGCGTTGCGGGTGAAGATGATCTCGGCGTCGGAGCGCGCGTTGACGAAGCGGCGCACAGTCTCCCGCGCCTTCTCGAAATTCGCGGTTGCGAGGTTGCTTAAGTAGTGAAGCCCGCGATGGACGTTGGCGTATTCGTCGGTATACGCGCGCTGAATGGTGTTGAGCACGAGCTTCGGCTTCTGTGCCGAGGCGCCATTGTCAAGATAGACGAGCGGCTTGCCGTGGACCTGGCGGGCGAGGATGGGAAAGTCGGCGCGGATAGCCTCCACGTCGTATGCATCGGGTCTTGCGCTCCGTTCGGCCAGGGACTTTGGCAAGATCGTCATGGTTTGTCCGCCGTCAGTCAAAGGTGACGCCGAGCCATTCGGCCGAAGCCTTGGACAGCGCCTGGCGCAAACCTTCATGCTCGATGCGCTCGACCGCCTCGCCGACAAAGGCCTGGATCAGTAGAGCGCGGGCCTCGCGCTCCGGAATGCCGCGGGCCTCCAGATAGAACAGCAGATCCTCGTCGATCTGGCCCGATGTTGAGCCATGGCCGCACACCACGTCGTCGGCGAAGATCTCAAGCTCTGGCTTTGAATCGAACTCCGCCGTCTCGGACAACAGGAGGGCCTGCGCCATTTGCTTGCCGTCGGTCTTTTGCGCGCCAGGCGACACGATGATCTTACCCTGGAACACTCCGCGCGCCTCGTTGTCGAGCACAGCCTTGAACAGCTCGCGGCTCGTGCAACGTGGCACGCGATGCTCGACGAGGAGCGTCGTGTCGCAATGCTGGTGGCCGCGCATCAGAAGCGCGCCGGACACATCGAGGGTCGACCCTTCGCCCGTGAACGCAGCATAAATCTGGCTGCGGGACAGCGCTGCTCCGGTCGAGAACTGAAAGGCCCTGTAGTTGGCGTCGGCGTCGAGCTTGACGAGCCAGGTGACGAGGTGGAAGGCCGTATCATCCTCACGCTGGAGCTTGATGTGGTTGAGGCTCGACTTGTTGCCAATTTCGATCTCCGTCACGGCATTCCGCTGGAGTTCCGCACCGCCGAGGCCGACATAGCTTTCCAGGAGGTCGAGTGACGTACCTTCCTCCACAAGAACCACATTCCGCGTGATCACGCTGGCCGGCTCGCCGCCGTCGAGATGGATGAGGTGGACTGGCTTGTCGAGGGTCACGTGCTTGCCGACGCGCAAGCCTACACCGCCGCTCATCAGCGCGAGGTTGAGCGCCACGACCGGATCGCGATCTTGGCAGTTGATCTTGCCAAGGGACTGCTTCAGCCAGCGCGGCGGCTTCTGCAATGCCTCGGTGATGGAAACCACCTCAGCCCCGGCAGCCTTCAGCCCCGCCAAATCGGACAGCTCAGCTCTGAGCTCGCCCTCCACGATGATAAGCCGGTAGGCTGGGAGGCCAGCGATCTCGGCGCCAAGTGCTTGGCTGAGCTCAGTCTCGGTAATGGCGACGCCGGTCGCACGGGCCAGCGGCAGCGCTTCGGTGAGGCGAGAGCGGAGGTCGGTGTATTTCCACGCCTCCACTCGGCGGTGCGGCAGGCCGAGCGCGCCATAGTCGTCGATCGCCTTGGCGCGCAAATCGGCGACCCAAGGGTTGCCCGCGCCAGGGAGCCCCTGCTCGGCCGCGGCGAACAGGTCGACATAGGCCTGCTCCGCACGCGTCTGGAACTGCTTGATTGGAAGCTCCATGCTTCACGTCCCTTTAGGCGGCCGCGCCACTTGTCGCGGCATCGCCGAATTCGGCGTAGCCAGACTCTTCCAGCTCGAGCGCAAGCTCAGCCCCGCCGGAACGCGCCACGCGGCCGTCGGAAAGCACATGCACCCGGTCCGGTACGATGTAGTTCAAGAGCCGCTGATAGTGGGTGATGACTAGCATGGCGCGCTCAGGGCTGCGAAGCGTGTTCACGCCCTCCGCCACGATGCGCACGGCGTCAATGTCGAGGCCAGAGTCGGTCTCGTCGAGCACGCAGAGCGCGGGATCGAGTAGCGCCATCTGCAGGATCTCGTTTCGCTTCTTCTCGCCGCCGGAGAAACCGACATTGAGCGGCCGACGCAGCATCTCTGGATCGATTTTCAACTCTGCCGCCTTCTCCCGCACGAAACGCAGGAAGTCCGGCGTGGAAAGCTCCGGCTCCCCGCGCGCCTTGCGCACGGCGTTGGCGGCTGTGCGCAGAAAGGTCATGGTGGCGACCCCAGGGATCTCCATGGGGTACTGGAAAGCGAGGAACACGCCGGCCGCGCCCCGCTCGCTGGGGTCCATGGCGAGCAGGTCCTCGCCGTTCCAGGTGACCGAGCCCGCGGTGACCTCGTAGTCCTGCTTGCCGGCAAGCACATAGGCGAGCGTCGACTTGCCGGAGCCGTTCGGGCCCATGATGGCATGGACCTGGCCCTTGGGCAGTTCGAGGTCGAGACCTCTCAGGATCTCGCGGCCATCGACATTGACGTGAAGGTTCTTGATCTCAAGCATTACGATTCTTCTAAGCGTTTCGAACAGAGTCACTTTTCGTCTCAACCATTCCTTTGTCATCGCCCGGCTTGACCGGGCGATCCAGTAACCACCGTCGCTCCAATCCGGCGCCGTCTGCGGGTACTGGATGCTCGCTTTCGCGGGCATGACAGCAATGAGGCGCTATCCAACACTGCCCTCCAAAGAGATACCGATCAGCTTCTGCGTCTCGGCCATGAACTCCATGGGCAGATGCTGCAGCACGTCGCGGACGAAGCCATTTACGATGAGCGCCACCGCCTCCTCGGGAGAAAGCCCTCGGCTCAGGCAGTAGAACAGCTGGTCGTCGGAAATCTTCGAGGTGGTCGCCTCGTGCTCGAAGGTGGCGGACGCGTTCTTTGCCTCGATATAGGGCACGGTGTGCGCGCCGCATTTGTCGCCGATCAGCAGCGAGTCGCAGTTGGTGAAGTTGCGGGCGTTCGTCGCGCGGCGGTGCGCCGAGAC
>DASZGQ010000045.1:0-3504 GCA_035938735.1 Methyloceanibacter sp. | reverse complement strand
CCGGCGCCTCGCCCTTGATCTCCACCTTGACCATCCCGCCTCTTGGCAGCGCCACGACCCCCAGCGCCACAAGGTTCAACAGCAGCTTGACCTTATTCTTTGGCAGCGTCGCGGGTGGACCTAGCCAGGCGAGCGTGTGCTTGGCGCCTTGAATGAAGTCCCTGGCCACCTTCTCTGCGTCGCGGAGATCGATCTCGGCTCCAGCAGATCCCGCAGCGCCAAAGGCCAGCCTGGCGAATTGCAGCTTGGCCGAAGCCTGGCGGGCGCTTTTGCGGATCAAGTCCATGGTCTGCTCGCGCATGGCCTCGTCCTGCTCCTCGCTGAGCATCTCCAGCCCATTGGCAATGGCGCCGACCGGACTGATCACATCGTGGCAGATGCGGCTCGAGATCAGCGCCACAAGCTCAAGATCGCCGATCGCCGTCGGCTCGCTCATGTTCTTCCCCCGAAGCAATACCGGCCCCTTCGCCGAAAAATGAGGCGGGGTGCCCATGCCAAAATCTGCTAGATCGAGGCGGCGCGGTCCGCAGCGTGTCCCGCATTGATGCGCGCACGAAACGAATCAATGCATCACCAGAGTAGTTTGCCTTGTCAGCCCCGAAACACACAACTCAAGAACGACAGACCCGCGGCGCGGAAAGCGATTTCGACATTGCGCTTGCGGCACGGCTTCTGACTGACGCGGCGGCGCGGGCCGGCGCCGCCATCATACGGCACTATCATAGGGGCACCGAAGTCAAGCTGAAGGCCGACCAAAGCCCGGTCACTCAGGCCGACAAGGAGTCGGAGGCGATCGTGCTTGATGCCTTGCACCGTCTTGCTCCGGAGACCCCCGTGGTGTCAGAGGAGATCGCCGGCGAGCGCTCGGCGCATCTCGGCCCTCGCTTCTTTCTCGTCGACCCGCTCGACGGCACCAAGGAGTTCATCCAGAAGCGGTCGGACTTCACCATCAACATAGCCTTGGTCGAAAACGGCCTTCCCCGCTTCGGCCTGGTCTATGCGCCGGCGCGATCCCTCCTTGCCCTCACGCCTAAAGCCGGCAAAGCCGTCGAGGCGAGGCTCGAGCCGAGCGAGCATGGCGCCGAGCTGGCAAAGCTCGAATGCCATCCTTTGCATGTCCGCGCTACTTCGCCCGAGGGCCTCATCGCCATGGTGAGTCGCTCCCACCTCGATCCCAAGACTGAGGCATTTCTCGCCAAGCTCAAGATCGCGGGCCGATCCGATGCTGGGTCGGCGTTGAAATTCTTGGAGGTTGCCCGAGGTTTGGCCGATATCTATCCGCGGTTCGGGCCGACCATGGAATGGGACACGGCCGCAGGGCATGCGGTGCTGATCGCGGCGGGTGGCTATGTTGAAGACGCCGACGGGAAGCCACTCCTTTATGGGAAGACCGAGGTCGGCTTGCGCAATTCAGGCTTCGTCGCCTGGGGTCAAAGGCCCGCGGCATCGTAAAAGATCGCTAGCCACTGTTTAGTAACAGTTTAAGCAAATCATACCGGTTGAGAGCCGGACCCATGGGCTGGGTCTAGCCAGGCTTCGAGAAAGCCCACGGGGATTTGACATGCGGATCGAATTGTCCGGAGCCGCGCTCGCCGCGATTCTCGTTTTTGCAACCCCTGCCTTGGCGGCTGAAACCGCGCCATCGCAAGGCACCATCACCCTCGCCCAGGCCGATGACCAGCCCATGGTGATCACGCCGCATCCGCAGAATGCGCAGCAACTGCCTCCCCCCTCAGATCCAGGCGGGCCGGGCACTCCCTATGTGCCCGTGCCTGGCGCGTCAGCCTCTCCCCCCGGCGGCCAAGCTTATGCGCCGGCTGAGGCCAAAAGCCGCGGCACCTTCGGCGTTGAGGAGATCAAGGACGCGGGCCACCGGTTCTTTGGCAGCGTGTCCATGGGTCTCGCCGAGGCGATCGAATACACCTTCCAGCGCGCCGGGCGCCCGAATGGCTACATATTGGGCGAGGAAGCCGGCGGCGCCATCATTGCCGGCGTCCGCTACGGCGAAGGGACGCTCTATACCAAGGATGCGGGCGACCACCAGGTCTATTGGCAAGGCCCATCGGTCGGCTACGACCTCGGCGCCGAGGGTTCCAAGACCATGGTTCTCGTTTACGATCTGCGCAGCCCAGGGGAAATTTACGACACTTTTGCCGGGGTCGACGGCTCTGCCTATCTGGTCGGCGGCGTCGGCGTCACATTCTTGGCCCGCGCCCACGTTATTCTGGCCCCAATCCGGTCAGGCGTCGGATTGCGGCTCGGCGCCAATATCGGATATCTGAAATATACCCGCGAGCCGACCTGGAATCCGTTCTAGATTGGCGGTAAGGAAGTCGTAAACTTTGTCACGTCCTGCCCCTGGCGGCGTGATTCTAGGAGCGCAAGTTCCGATGATCGACATTGGCATGTACGTGGCTCTCGGTTTTCTGCTCGCGAGCCTGCTTGCCTTGCTCTTCGCTCCGGCATTCTGGAAGCGCGCCGTTCGCCTTACCAAGCGGCGGGTCGAGGCGACCATGCCGATGTCGGCCGCCGATATCCAGGCCGACAAGGATCAGCTGCGCGCCGAGTTCGCCATCGAGCTCCGGAGGGTCGAGGTGGCGCTCGAAAAGGCGAAGGACAAGGCGGCGCGCGAGCTCGTTGAATCCAACAAGCGCCGTGTCGAGATCGCGGACATAAAGAGCGAGCTCGAAAGCGCCCAGGGGCGCCTGCAGGAAAAGGACAATGCCAATCGGGTGCTCGAGCAGACCATCCGGCGCCGCCTGCCGGAGCTCGAAGGCCGGCTCAAGGCCGCCAAGGCAGCGATGGCCGAGCTTGAGGCGGCCAACGCCGAGCTTCGCAACACCACAGGCTCCCAGGCCGAGGCCCTGAAGCTTGCCCGCTCGACGCTCAGTTCTCAGCGGGGCGATATCGACCAGCTGCGCGGAGCGCTCGAGGGTGAGGCTGCCCCATCGCGCCGCTCGGCGAAGTCGGACGCGACGCTCGCCAGAGAGAATCGCAAGCTCAGCGCCGACCTATCCAAGCTGAAGCAGGAGCTTAGAGACGGCCGCATCGGCGGCAACGAGAACGGGCTGTTGCGCGAGGAGATCGGCAAGCTCGCCAGTCAAGTTCTCGCCGTAGCGAAGGGGCAAGGCGTGGCGCTGCCTGACGTCTCGCGTCTCGGCGCGTCGCCACCGCCCGCAGAGCAGACCACGAGGACGCGCGACGTCGAGCGCGAGCCCTTCATTGCCAGTCGGAATGGCGGCGACGGTGGGTATGAAGCACCTGTGCCGGCGGAGCCGCTTGGCGCCGACCGCACGCGCGAATCTTTGGTTGCTCTTTCGGATAAGGTCGAGGACGGAGCGTCAGAAGGTGTCGAGGGCGAGCCGGAAGCGGCCGGATCGCTCGCCAAGCTTCTATCGGCCCGCAAGGCGAGACGCCGTGGCTCTAGAGGGGGCCGCACCGGCAGCCTGCGTGAACGCTTGAAAGGCCTGTCCGCCGAATCGCCAGACAGCTGAGCCGCTCGTT
>DASZGQ010000044.1:0-2593 GCA_035938735.1 Methyloceanibacter sp. | reverse complement strand
GACGCTGGGAAGAGGGCTGGGAGCCTTGGAAATGGCGAGCGCGCCGCCGCCGCAAAACTTGACTCTGCCGCTCAGGAATCCTATACAAACGTAAGATTTAGAATTGTTCCAAACAAGGACACTCCGGCCTTGATGGCGACGGAGTGGTCCCAGCCTCGGGCCGCGCTTCATAGCATGCGCGATGGGGGCTCGTGCAAGCGCTAACGGCGATGACGACGCGTTCGTATCTCGACTACAACGCCACCGCCCCGCTTAGAACTGAGGTGCGCGAGGCCATGGTTACGGCCTTCCATACCTACGGCAACCCATCCTCGGTCCATGCCGAGGGCAGGGCGGCGAGAGCACTTATCGAATCGGCGCGGGCGAAGGTCGCGGCGCTTGCCGGCGCACGCGCTGAGAATGTGGTCTTCACGAGCGGTGGCAGCGAGGCGAATGCGCTGGCTCTCGCCGCGCAAGCTGGCGAGGCCTGGCACTGCTATATGTCGGCGGTCGAGCATCCTTCGGTGCTGGCCGGCGGCAGATTTTACGGCGAGAGCACGACCCGAATTCCCGTGTCGGGCGATGGCGTCGTCGACCTCGATGCGCTTGCGGCAGAACTTGCTAAGCACCATCTTGGTGGCTGGAGGCCTTTCGTTTCGCTGATGTCGGCTAACAACGAGACCGGCGCGATCCAGCCGATCGCTGAGGCTGCCGAAATCGTCCATGCGGCGGACGGTCTTCTGCACACCGATGCGGTTCAGGTCCCTGGCAAGCTGCCGCTCGACTTCGCCGCGCTTGGCGCCGACATGATGACGCTTTCGGCCCACAAGATCGGCGGCCCTAAAGGCATCGGCGCTTTGGTGCTCCGCGAGGGCGTTGTAGTCGAACCTTTAATCAAGGGCGGTGGCCAGGAGCGGCGCCGCCGCGCCGGGACAGAGAACGTCGCCGGCATCGTCGGCTTTAGCGTCGCGGCGGAACTCGCTGCATCTGACCTCGAGAAGGCGCCGGCGCTTGCGGCTCTTCGCAATGAACTGGAAAGGCGGGCACTCGCGGTCGAGCCGGACGCAGTGGTGATTTCGAGCCGGGTGGCGCGGCTGCCCAATACGAGCTGCATCGCGGTTCCCGGCACCAAGGCAGAGACGCTCGTTATCGGGCTCGATCTCGCCGGGGTCGCGGTAAGCGCAGGCAGCGCCTGCTCGTCCGGCAAGGTCGAGGCCTCGCATGTGTTGGGCGCCATGGGACTTTCGCCTGAGCTTGCCCAAGGCGCGATCCGCGTAAGCCTTGGCATTGGCACCGTGAGTGCCGATATCGAGAGGTTCATCAATGCCTGGAGCGAGCTGATCAAGCGGATGCGGCAGCGCCAGGAGGCGGCTTTAACGGCCGCATGAGAAGGATTTTGGAGTAGAACCATGCCGGCAGTGCAAGAGACGGTCGCCCGCGTCCGCGAGATCGACGTCGACAAGTACAAATACGGCTTCACCACGAAGATCGAGTCGGTCAAGGCGCCGAAGGGTCTTAGCGAGGAGGTGATCCGTTTCATCTCCGCCAAGAAGAAGGAGCCGCTCTGGCTGCTCGACTGGCGGCTTGAGGCCTATCGCCGTTGGCTCACCTTGCAGGAGCCGACCTGGGCGAATGTGCATCACCCCAAGATCGACTTCCAGGAGCTCTACTACTATTCCGCGCCGAAGAGCACCGACGGTCCGAAGAGCCTCGCTGAGGTCGATCCCGAGCTGCTCGAGACCTACGCCAAGCTCGGCATCCCGCTCAAGGAGCAGGAGGTGCTGGCGGGGGTGCAGGGCGCGCCGCGCGTCGCCGTCGACGCGGTGTTCGACAGCGTGTCGGTGGTCACCACCTTCAAAGAGGAGCTCGGCAAGGCCGGCGTCATCTTCTGCTCGATGTCGGAAGCGGCGCATAACCACCCCGAGCTCGTGAAGAAATATCTCGGCTCAGTGGTGCCGATCACCGACAATTTCTATGCGACGCTCAACTCCGCGGTGTTCTCCGACGGAAGCTTCGTCTATGTGCCGGAAGGCGTCCGCTGCCCGATGGAGCTTTCCACCTATTTCCGCATCAACGAGAAGCAGACCGGGCAGTTCGAGCGCACGCTGATCATTGCCGACAAGGGCGCCTATGTGAGCTACCTCGAAGGCTGTACCGCGCCAACGCGCGACGAGAACCAGCTCCATGCCGCCGTGGTCGAGCTAGTCGCGCTCGACGATGCCCAAATCAAATATTCCACGGTGCAGAACTGGTACCCGGGCGACAAGCAGGGCAAGGGCGGCGTCTACAATTTCGTCACCAAGCGCGGCGACTGCCGGGGCAAGAACTCGAAGATCTCCTGGACGCAAGTCGAGACCGGCTCGGCCATCACCTGGAAGTATCCCAGCTGCATTCTGCGCGGCGACGGCTCGCAGGGAGAGTTCTATTCGATCGCCATCTCCAACGGCTATCAGCAGGTCGATTCCGGCACCAAGATGATCCATCTCGGCCGCGACACGTCGAGCCGCATCATCTCCAAGGGCATCGCCGCCGGACACTCCAACAACACCTATCGCGGCCTCGTCACCGCGCACCGCCGCGCCACTGGCGCGCGCAATTTCACCAATTGCGACTC
>DASZGQ010000043.1:0-5261 GCA_035938735.1 Methyloceanibacter sp. | reverse complement strand
CTGCTCGAGTTCGACAGCGTGCATGGCCGCTTCCCAGGCAAGGTCAGCGCCGCCAATGGCCATCTCAAGGCCGACGGCCACGACCTCGCGGTGCTGTCCGAAGCCAATCCCGAAAAGCTTCCCTGGCGCGACTTCGGCGTCGACATCGTCATGGAATGCACCGGCCGCTTCACCGACCGCGACGGCGCCGCCAGGCATCTCACCGCTGGCGCGAAACGCGTGCTGGTTTCGGCACCATGCAAGAATGCCGACCTGACCGTGGTCTATGGCGTCAATGACGAGAAGCTCACGCAAGAGCATCACGTCGTCTCGAACGCTTCCTGCACCACCAATTGCCTCGCGCTCGTGGCAAGCGTGTTGAACACGGCGGTCGGCATCCGCCACGGCTATATGACCACGGTGCACGCCTATACCGGCGATCAGCGCACCGTGGACACGCTTCATAAGGATCCCTACCGGGCGCGCGCCGCCGCCATGAATCTGATTCCGACCTCGACCGGCGCCGCCAAGGCGGTCGGCCTCGTGCTGCCGGAGCTCAAGGGCAAGCTCGACGGCGCCTCGATCAGGGTGCCGGTGGCAAATGTGAGCATGATCGACTTGACCTTCACCTCCTCGCGCCCGACCAACAAAGAGGAGATCAACAAGGCCATGATCAACGCTGCCGAGGGCCCGCTTAACGGCGTGCTCGGGGTGAATGCGAAGCCGCTGGTGTCGTCTGATTTTAATCACGACCCCTTAAGCTCGATCTTCGATCTCGAATCGACGACGGTCGTGGACGGCACCTTCTGCCGCGTCGTTGCCTGGTACGACAATGAGTGGGGCTTCTCCAATCGCATGAGTGATACCGCAGTGGTAATGAGCAGGTTGATATGAACGATATTAATGTCTCTACCTTTGTCCGCGCCGCGAATATGAACGGCGGGGGCAAGCCGGACTTTTCCAGCATCCGCACCATCGACGGGCTCAACGTCCGCGGCAAGCGCGTGTTGCTTCGCGTCGACTTCAACGTGCCGATGCAAGATGGGGCGGTGACCGACACGACGCGCATCACGCGCGTCCTGCCGACCATCAGGCAGCTCCTCAATGGCGGCGCTGAAGTGATCGTGCTGACCCATCTCGGCCGTCCCAAGGGAAAGCGAAGCGCAGAGACCTCGCTTGCGCCGGTCGCAGCTAAGCTCGAGGAGCTATTGGGCGATGCCCCGGTGCTTTTCATCGACGATTGCGTTGGCGACAAAGCAAAACGCGGTATTGCCGCGCTGAACCCCGGCGAGGTGGCAGTGCTCGAGAACCTTCGCTATCACCCTGGCGAGGAGAAGAACGACATGATGTTCGCAGGCGCGTTGGCCGAGCTCGGCGATCTCTATGTCGACGATGCCTTCTCGTCGTCGCACCGGGCGCACGCCTCGGTCGAGGGCATTACCCATCTACTGCCGTCCTATGCCGGGCTGTTGATGATGGCTGAGATCAGGGCTCTTGACCGCGCTCTTGAACATCCCGCGCGGCCGGTCATGGCCATCGCCGGCGGCGCCAAGGTGTCCACCAAGATTCAAGTCCTGACCAATCTGACCGAGCGGATGGACCAGCTCGTCCTTGCCGGCGGTATGGCCAGCACCTTTCTCTACACGCAAGGCGTGGAGATCGGAAAGTCGCTGTGCCAGCCGGACGCGGTGCCGGTGGTCCAGGAGATCATGGCCCGCGCACGCGAGCACAATTGCGAGATCGTCCTTCCCCATGACTTCGTCGTGGCCAAGGAGCTCAAGGCCGGTGCAGAGTGGCAGGTCTGCGAGGCCGGGAACATCCCGCAGGACCAGATGATCCTCGACATCGGGCCGAGGTCGGTGGCCGACCTGAAGCAGCGTTTCGCAGAGGTCAGGACGCTGGTATGGAACGGCCCCGTTGGCGCGTTCGAGTTCGAGCCCTTCGGCGACGGCACCTATGAGCTGATGCACGAGGCCGCGCGCCTCGTGCGCGAGGGCAAGCTCATGGCCATCGCTGGGGGCGGCGACACGGTGGCGGCGCTTAATGCGGCCGGGGTGGGTAAGGACTTGACCTATGTCTCCACGGCGGGCGGCGCATTTCTCGAATGGCTGGAAGGCAAAACCCTGCCGGCCGTCGCCGCGCTGGCGGAGAACAGAGCTTAACGGATTGGCGCTACAAGACCTTGTCAAACTTTGATGGGCAGGCCAAATCTGCCGCATCTTGAACGAGGCTCTCATGGCGGACCGCGCAGCGCCGGGCGAAATCATCATTGCCCCGTCCATCCTCTCGGCCGACTTCGCGCGGCTCGGCGAGGAGGTGCGGGCCATCGATGCTGCCGGCTGCGATTGGATTCATGTGGACGTGATGGACGGGCACTTCGTGCCGAACATTACCATCGGCCCAGACGTGGTTCAGGCGTTGCGTCCGCACTCCAAGAAGGTGTTCGACGTGCATCTGATGATCGCGCCCTGCGATCCCTTCATCGAGGCCTTTGCCAAGGCTGGCTCCGACATCATCACCGTGCATGCCGAAGCTGGACCGCATCTCGATCGCTCGCTTCAGCTCATCAAAGGGCTCGGCAAGAAGGTTGGCGTGAGCATCACGCCCTCGACCCATGAATCCGCCATAGAGCATGTGCTCGACAAGGTGGACCTTATTCTGGTGATGACGGTGAATCCCGGCTTCGGTGGCCAGGTCTTCATCCCGGCGCAACTCGACAAGATCAAGAGTATCCGCAAGATGATCGGCTCGCGACCAATACATCTCGAGGTCGATGGCGGCATCAATGCCGGCACCGTCGCGCTTGTGGCGGAGGCCGGCGCCAATGCGATCGTCGCTGGTTCCGGCGTGTTCAAAGGCGGCGGCTATGCTGACAATATCGCCGCAATTCGGCGTAATGCCGAGCGTGCCCGCGCCGCTGCCGCCTAACCCTTGACGCTAAAGTGATGCTCTTGGGCTTGCGGGCAAACGAGCGGATGTGGCTTGTAGGCCAGATCCCGGTCACGGAATTTCGAGCGCAAGCATGAACGTCACCTATTTCGGAGCGTTGGTCGCAGGTCTGTTGAGCTTCCTGTCGCCTTGCGTGCTGCCGCTCGTGCCGCCTTATCTCTGCTTCCTTGGCGGCACGACCTTCGACCAACTCACCGGCGAGGACGAAGCGCCGGCCCACGTCTACACGACCGTTGTGCTGTCTTCGCTCGCCTTCGTGCTCGGCTTCACCACAGTGTTCGTGATCCTTGGGGCTACGGCGACGGTCGCCGGTCAGCTGCTCGTCGAGAATTTAGACCTGCTTGGCAAGGTCGCCGGCGTCATCATCATCATCGCCGGATTGCACTTCCTCGGCATGATTCACATTCCAATTCTACATCGTGAGGCGCGCTACCACGCCGACGCCCGTCCCGCGGGACTCCTCGGCGCCTACGTGATCGGACTTGCTTTCGCCTTCGGCTGGACGCCATGCATCGGACCGGTGCTTGCCGCGATCCTGCTCATGGCGGCGGGCGAAGACACGGTGCGCCAGGGCATTCTGCTGCTGCTCGTCTATTCGCTCGGCCTCGGCATTCCCTTCATCGCCGCCGCCTTTGCCGTGCGGCCTTTCTTAAATGCGCTACAGCGCTTCCGCCCGCACCTTGCCACCATAGAGAAGGTGCTCGGCGGGTTCCTGGTGCTCACCGGCATTCTATTCCTGACCAACTCCATGACGCTGATCTCCGGCTTGATGCTCGAAATGTTCCCCGGACTCGCGAAAATCGGCTAGAGCGCCGGTATGACGGCGATCGCGCTGACCATTGCTGGTTCTGATTCTTGCGGCGGCGCCGGCATCCAGGCTGATCTCAAGACCTTCTCGGCGCTTGAAGTCTACGGCGCGAGCGTGATCACGGCGCTCACCGCGCAGAACACGCAGCGCGTGGAGGCGGTGCATGTGGTGCCGGCGGACTTCGTGCTTCAGCAGATGCGCGCGGTGGCAGCGGACCTCGAGGTCGATGCCATCAAGATCGGCATGCTCGCCACCGGCCCCGTCATCGAGGCGGTCGCGGAAGGCTTGCAGGACTTTACCGGCGTGCCGGTGGTGCTCGATCCGGTGATGATCGCGGCGAGCGGCGACCCGCTGCTAGACCCCGAGGCGGTGGATGCACTCCGCTCCGTTCTGATCCCGCTCGCGACGCTGATTACCCCCAATCTCGCCGAGGCCGCCGCGCTGCTCGGCGCCTCTCCCGCACGCAACGAATATGAGATGGCCATGCAAGCGTGGCAGCTGAAGGACGCAGGCGCGAAAGCGGTGCTCGTCAAGGGCGGCCACGCCAAAGGTCCGACCGCCACCGACATCCTCTTCGCTGGAATCGAGCCTGTCAGCTTCGAGGCGCCGCGCGCCAATACGCGCAATACGCACGGCACCGGCTGCACCCTGTCGGCCGCCATCGCCGCCGAGTTTGCCAAGGGCGCTCCTCTCCCTGAGGCAGTCGCGTCGGCGAAGGCCTATGTCACTGCGGCGATTTTCGCAGCAGACAGCCTCGACATCGGCAAGGGCCGGGGCCCCGTGCATCATTTCCACGACTGGTGGGACGGGGAGGACTAGCCCTAGGCCTCGGCCACGAGGGTATGGCGCTGCTCGCCCAATCCGTCGACGGTCAGCATGAGCTGATCGCCTGTCTTCAGGAACACCCGCGGGTTCCGCGCCATGCCGACGCCAGGAGGTGTGCCGGTAGTGACGACGTCGCCCGGCATCAGCGTCATGAAGCGGCTGATGTAACTTACAAGATGCGCCACGCTGAAGATCATGGTGGAGGTATTGCCAATCTGCATGCGTGACCCGTTGAGGTCGAGCGTAAGCCCAAGCGTCTGCGGGTCCGGAACTTCATCCTTGGTGACAAGCCACGGCCCGAGCGGGCCGAAACTGTCATAGCTTTTGGCCTTGATCCATTCACCGGGACCGCCCTTCTGCAGGCTCCGCTCCGACACGTCGTCGGCGATCATATAGCCGGCGACGTAATTGAGTGCGTCGGCCTCCGCGACATTCTTGGCCACGCTGCCCATCGCGAAGGCAAGCTCGACCTCGAAATCCATGCGCTCCCAGCCCCTCGGCATGAGAATGGGATCGTTAGGGCCTGAGATGCAGGAGCTCGCCTTCGCAAAGACGATTGGCGCCTCCGGAATGGGCATGCCGGTTTCTTCGGCATGGTCCCGGTAGTTCAGCCCGATGCCAAGAAACTTCGGCACCGTCGCGATCGGCGCCCCAAGTCGGGGGCTGCCCGTCACGGCCGGCAGACTGGTAAGATCGAGGT
>DASZGQ010000042.1:0-6288 GCA_035938735.1 Methyloceanibacter sp. | reverse complement strand
GTAAGAAAGACTGAAGCGCGCGAGATCTTGAGGGAACCTGATCTTCGACACCAGCGGCTTAGGAACAAAATGGGGGGGCGAGCCAGAGCCCATCTAATAGGCATTGCCTTTGGAGTTCGGCTCGTTTCGCAGGGAAGACCGGCCCGGGCATCCCGGGCCGGTTCTTTTTCTGAACCTTACAATCCAACACGCGCCAAGGTTTGCTCGATCGGCGGAAGATAGGCCGAGCCGAACAGCCGCACATGCACGAGCGTCGGATAGAGCTTGTAGAGTGCCGAGCGGAGCTCGTGAAACCCAGGCTCCAAGGGCAGCAGGGCCTCATAGGCATCGAAGAAGGCCTGTCCGAACGTCCCGAACATGGTGGTGAACGCAAGCTCGATCTCCGGATGCCCCCAATAGATCGCGGGATCGACGAAGCCCGCGACCCTATTCCCGCGCACGAGCACGTTCCCCGTCCATAGGTCGCCGTGCAGCAGACTTGGGGCAGGGGGCTCGGTAAGATACTCGGGAAGCCGCTCTCCCAGGCGTTCGAGCCTGGTCAGCAGCTTCACCGGCAGCTTTCCTTCCGCCTCCGCTCCTCGCGCCATGGCAAGCAGCCGATGATCGCGGAAGAAGGGGATCCAGCGATCTATCTTGGGGTTTGGCTGCGGCAACGGCCCGATCAGCGTGTCGCGCTCATAGCCGAAGCTGGGCCGCGGCGTGGCATGTAATGCGGCGATCAGCTCGGCGGCATGGCGCTCGCCGTCAGGGGTGATGCCGCCGCAATCATTCTCGATGAAATCCATGACGAGGAGGTCTTGCTCCGCGACGTGGACGGCAGGAACCGGAAGATCGGAGTGGCGGGCGAGCTCGCCGAGCATGTAGGCCTCGAGGCTGAGATCGGCGCGCTGGCTTCCCTCCCGCAGCTTCACGGCGAGCTTACGCCCGCCGGCGAGATCGACCTTGTACCCGGCAAGCCCAAAGCCGACCGGCATCAATGCGAGCGCTATCACCCGCGCGCCGAGCGCCGTCTCCAGCCGCTCCGTCAATGTCGTGTTGCTCGCACCCATCCGGGTTAACGACGCTGCTGTTCTTTGTCACAAGCCTGAAACAAAATCACTTTAGGTCCGGATTCATCGAAATGAGAACGGACATCCATGACGTGCAGCACACCGGGACGAAGCGCTACCGCACCCTATTTGTCTCGGACTTGCATTTAGGCACCAAGGCCTGTCAGGCCGAAGCCTTCCTCGATTTTCTCCGCACAAGCGACGCCGATCGCATCTACCTCGTCGGCGACATCGTCGACTTCTGGCGCATCAAGCGGGGCGCCTACTGGCCACAAGCCCACAACGACGTGCTGCAGAAGCTGCTCCGCCGCGTGCGCAAGGGCAACGACCTCATCTTCATCCCCGGCAACCACGACGAAGCCATGCGCGATTATTGCGGCGCGCGGTTCGGCGGCATCTCCATCGTGCGCAACGCCATTCACGTGGGCGCCGACGGGCGCCGCTACCTCGTCATGCATGGCGATGAGTTCGATGTGGTGGTGCGCTACGCCAAATGGCTCGCGCTGTTCGGCGATTGGAGCTACACGGTCGCGCTCTGGGCCAACACCCATTTTAACGCCGTGCGCCGCTGGTTCGGCATGCCCTATTGGTCGCTTTCGGCCTATCTCAAGCAGAAGGTGAAGCGGGCTGTGAACTATATCGGCGAGTTCGAGGCGGCGCTCGCCGCCGAGGCGCGACGGCACGGGGCGCAGGGCGTGATCTGCGGGCACATCCACCATGCCGCCATGCGCCAGGTCGGCGACGTGCTCTATATCAACACCGGCGATTGGGTCGAAAGCTGCACCGCTGTGGCCGAGACCGAGGACGGACTGTTCGAGATGATTCGCTGGTCGGCCCATCCTTACGACACGAGTAGGGTCCAAGCCCCCGTCGAGGAGCTCGAGGCTGCCGCTTGATGCGCGTGCTCGTCGCGACCGACGCCTGGCATCCCCAGGTGAATGGGGTGGTCCGCACCTATGAGCGGCTCGCCGTGGAGGCAGGTAAGCTTGGCTTCGAAGTTGTCTTCCTCGCGCCGTCCGCCTTCCGCACGCTTCCCTGTCCCACCTATCCGGAAATTCGCTTGGCGCTCGCCGGCCCGCGCGCCATCGCCGCGCACATCGAGAAGGCAAAACCCGATTTCATCCATATCGCCACGGAGGGGCCAATCGGGCTGATGACCAGGCGCTATTGCCGCAAGACCAAATGGCCGTTCACCACGAGCTACCACACCCGCTTCCCCGAATATGTCTCGGCGCGGCTGCCGGTGCCGGAGTCCTGGTGCTATGCGCTGCAGCGTCGCTTTCACAACGGTGCCGCCGGCACCTTCGTCGCCACCCAGTCGGTGGAGAGCGAGCTCGAAGCGCGCGGCTTCGAGCGGCTGATGCGGTGGTCGCGCGGCGTGGACATCGACCTGTTCCGGCCGCGCAAGGTGCGCCGCTTCGGTGAGCCGCCAGTCTTTCTCTATGTCGGCCGCATCGCCGTGGAGAAGAACATCAAGGCGTTTCTCGACCTCGATCTCCCCGGGCGCAAGGTCTTGGTGGGAAGCGGGCCGCAGGCCTCAGAGCTCGAGCGGCGTTACCCCGATGCGCTGTTTACTGGCCCCATGGAGGGCGAGGAGCTGGCGCTCGCCTACGCCTCTGCCGATGTCTTTGTGTTCCCGAGCCTCACCGACACCTTTGGCCTGGTCCTGCTCGAATCGCTCGCCAGCGGCGTGCCGGTCGCGGCCTTTCCGGCGAGCGGCCCTAAGGACGTGCTCACCAAGCCCGGCAGCGGCGCGATGGACTGGGATCTGCAGGCTGCCTCGCTTGCGGCCCTCGGTCTCGATCGCCGCGCGGCGAGGGCGCATGCACTCCGTTACAGCTGGGAGAATTCGGCGCGGCAGTTCATCGACAATGTGCTCATCGCCCATCACCGCAAGCTGCCTGAGCCTCGGCGGCGCTGGCGCCGCAATCGGCAAAAGAAAACGGCCCGATTGGGGGGAAATCGGGCCGTTTCACTCTCATGCGTCAGTTTGGGGGACGCTTGGGGGATCTCGCGTCCTCCGAGAAATGGTTAGCGCAGCCCTAAACTTCAAGGACCCCCGAGCCGAATTCGCCAGCCAATCGGCTAAGTCTCGGACAGCCCGAGCAAAAAAATTTTTGGGCCAAAAGCGGGCCACACGCGGCCGCTGATCTTTTCGACGCGGGGTGGCGAGGCCGCTTCTGTCGTTCCTGCTGCTCCGGGCCTCAAGCGGATTCTGGCAGATGCTGTTCGTCACCCTGCTTGTCGCCTGCAACTGGACCACCATCATGCCGCTGATCGAGGCCGTCACGGTGAGCAGGGTGCGGACTGCAGGTCTCGACTACGGCAGCGTGCGACTTTGGGGCTCCGGCAGCTTCATTCTGGCGAGCTTCGGCGCGCCGCGGTGGTCGCGGGTTCTCGGGGTGGTAACCATCGCCTGCGGGCCTCTCTATCGCAGTCTTGGCAGCGAGGCCTATGCGGTCATGGCGCTGCTGGCGTTGATCGGCGCGGCGAGTGCTGTTCTTCTGATGCGGCGGCGCTGGCGTGGCCAGCGCGTGGTCGGCCCGATCCAGGTTCAGCCCCAGAGCGCAGCGGGCGCGGGCATGACCGTGCCGGAGATATAGGCAAGGCCCGGCGCGCGATCGCGGGCAAGCAGCAGCGGCCCGTCGAGGTCGACCCAGTCCGCACCTTGGGCAAGCAGCAGGGCCGGGGCCATGGCGAGCGACGTCGACACCATGCAGCCAACCATGAGCTTGAGCCCCAGCCTTCGCGCTTCGGCGGCGGTGGCGAGCGCTTCGGTGAGCCCACCGGTCTTGTCGAGCTTGACGTTCACGGCGTCGTAGCGCTGAGCGATTGACTGAAGTGAAGCGCGGTCATGCACCGACTCGTCGGCGCACACCGGCACGACACGAGCAATGTGCTGCAGCGCTACGTCATCACCTGCGGGCAGGGGCTGTTCGACCAGCTCCACGCCTGCCGCCTTCGCCGTCGCGAGCAGGCGCTCCAGGTCGGAGGCGCGCCACGCCTCATTGGCATCGGCGATTAGTCTCGCATGGGGGACGGCGTAGCGAACAGCTGCAAGACGGTCATCGTCGCCATCGCCGCCAAGCTTGAGCTTGAGTAGCGGATAGCGCGCCGCCTCGCGTGCGCGTGCCGCCATCTCCTCCGGCGCGGCGAGCGAGATGGTGAAGGCCGTGTCGACGGCGTGCAGCGGCGCAAGGCCGGTAAGCTCCGCCACGCTCCGGCCGGAGCTCTTGGCCTCGAGGTCCCACAACGCGCAGTCCAAGACATTGCGCGCGGCCCCTGGCGGCAGCAGCGCTTGCAGTCCGACGCGGTCAAGTCCCTGGGAAAGCCATCCCGCGCAAGCCTCGATCGCCTGCACCACCCTCTCCACGCTCTCGCCGTAGCGCGCATAAGGAACGCATTCGCCTTTGGCCTCAAAGCCGCCCTCGCGCAGCGTCGCCACCACCACGACGGCTTCGCGCTTCGAGCCGCGGGAGATGGTAAACTCGCCCCGGATCGGCCAGCGCTCGACGCTGACGCTCAAATCTCTGCCCTGCTTCATTCCTGCCTCTTCTGGTGGCAAGCATAACGCCTTTCTTTCTCCCGCTTTTTCATTCAAAAACAAGCCGCTCTCGCCAAGACCACCGCCGTTCGGGCAAAGCTTCATGCTGAAACGCGACCATACGCTTAGCCTCTCCACGCAAGCCCGCGCGCCTGGCTTTCGCGTCGAGCTCCGCGGCACGACGTTTCGCCTCGTCGCCAGCGGCGCGTGGACCGTCGCCGAGGCAACGAAGCTCGACATAGCGCTGAAGCGGCTGCGCGTACCGATCCCGCCCACGCCGGACTTCACCGGCGAAATGGACATCGCCGGCATCGCCGAGATCGATACCGCCGGCGCCTGGCTGTTGCAGCGGACCGCCGCGGCCTGGGAGGCGGGGGGTCTGCGCACCCGTTACGCTGGAGCCACCGAAGGCTTCCGGATCCTCATCGAGGAGGTGCAGAAGCGCGGCAGCGCCGAGCGCCCGAAGGTGAAGAAGACTGGCGCGGTCCAGCAGCTAGTCGAGGACGTGACCAAGGCGCTGACCGGCGTGTGGAGCGATGCCGTTCAGCTCACGAGCTTCTTGGGCGAAGTGACCGCGGCTCTCGGCCGCATGATCCTCCAGCCCTGGCGCTTCCGCCCCAAATCCTTCGTGCATCATCTCGATCACGCCGGCTTGCGGGCCGTGCCGATCATCGCGCTGATCTGCTTCCTGATCGGCGCCGTGGTCATGCAGCAGGGCGTGGTGCAGCTGAAGCCATTCGGCGCCGAGCCGTTCGCCGTCAACATGGTCGCCATTCTGGCGCTGCGCGAAGTCGGCATCCTGCTCACCGCCATCATGGTTGCCGGCCGCTCCGGCTCGGCCTTCACCGCCGAGATCGGCTCGATGAAGATGCGCGAGGAGATCGACGCCATGCGCACGCTCGGTATCGATCCGATGGACACGCTCGTGCTGCCGCGCGTGCTCGCTCTTGTCGTGGCGCTGCCGCTCCTGACCTTCCTCGGCGACATCACCGGGCTGATCGGAGGAGGGGTGATGGCCATGGCCGTGCTTGGTCTCGACGTCTCGACCTATATCGACAAGCTTCACGAAGCGGTCGACATCCAGCATTTCATGGCCGGCATGATCAAGGCGCCCTTCGCCGCGCTCATCATCGGCCTTGTCGGCTGCCTCGAAGGCATGAAGGTCGAGGGCAGCGCCGAGTCGCTGGGCACCCACGTGACCAGCGCCGTGGTCAAGGCGATCTTTCTGGTGATAATTCTGGACGCCGTGTTCGCCATGTTTCTGTCGGGGATCGGGGTGTGACGTTCGAGAACGGCAGAGAGGTCCTGATCCGCGTGCGCGGGCTCGCCAAGAGCTTCGGCGGCTATCAAATCTGGGACGGACTCAATCTCGACGTCTATCGCGGCGAGATCCTCGCCATTGTCGGCGGCTCTGGCCAGGGCAAGTCGGTGCTGCTGCGCGTCATCACCGGACTGGTCAAGCCGGACATGGGCGAGGTCGAGTTGTTCGGCCGCAATGCCAAGACCCTCACACCACAGGATCGCATCGACATCGAGAGCCGCTGGGGCATCCTGTTCCAGGATGGCGCGCTGTTCTCATCGCTTACCGTGCTGCAGAACATCCAGGTGCCGATGCGCGAGCATCTCGAATTGCCGCAGGCCATGATGGACGACCTCGCCTTCCTCAAGCTCGCTATGGTTGGCTTGCCGCCGGAG
>DASZGQ010000041.1:0-2286 GCA_035938735.1 Methyloceanibacter sp. | reverse complement strand
GCCGCGAGCCGCTCCGCGTTCAGGTCGCAGAGCGCCAGCACCTGGAATTTGTCGGGGTGCTTGGCGTACCCCTCCGCGATGTGCGAGCGCCCGATGCCGCAGCCGATCACGGCGACGCCGAGGACGCGGCTCATGCGCGCTCGGCCATCGCCTGTGCCCTCAGCGCGAGCTCCGTCGCGCCGAAGCAGCGCGCTTGCGGCATGGCGGTCTCGGTCCGGTTCAGGATGTCCGAGACGAGCTGGCGTCCGTAGGGCAGCTCGACGCCGGAGCAGTCGATGCGGTGCACGCCTTTCTTGTCGACGAGGAAAAGATGATCGGTGCCGGGCATGCCGCCGATATCGACGTACTTGCGCAGCTCCATATAACCCTCGGTGCCGATCAGCGTGAGCCTTCCGTCCCCCCAGGTGGGCAAGCCGTCGGGCGTGAACCAATCCACGCGGATATAGCCGGTCATGTCCGGTGCGCGCAGCAGCATCTCGCCGAAATCCTGGAACTCCGGCGTCTCGGGATTGGCGCGATTGGCGACCGTGGCGGTGACCACCTCGGCGCTCATCCGGTCCGTGAAGAACAGGAATTGCTCGCACTGATGCGAGGCGATGTCGCAGAGGATGCCGCCGAACTTCTCCCGTTGAAAGAACCAGGGCGCGCGGCGCGGCTTGTTGAGACGGTGTGGCCCCAAGCCCACCGTGTTGACGAGCTTGCCGATCGCGCCCGCATGCACGAGCTCGCCCGCCTTGACGGAGGATCGGGTCTCGAAGTGCTCGGAATAGCAGATCGAGTAGATGCGCTTGGTCTCGGCCTGCGCCTTGCGCACCTCGGCGAGTTGCTCCAGCGAGGTGATGCCGGGCTTGTCGACCATGAAATCCTTGCCGTGCCGCATCACGGAGACGCCGAGCGGCGCCCGCTCGCTGTTGACGGCGGCGCTCAGCACCAGAGAAATGCTCTCGTCCTCGAGAATGCGTCGGGGATCCTCGACCTTTCTGGCCTGCGGATAGTGCTTGGCGAAGGGCCGGTCGAAGAATTTCTCCTCCTCGCCGCAATAGGCCACGAACTCTGCGCCGGCCTTCAGCATCAGATCGATCTGGCCGTAGATGTGGAAATGGTTGAGGCCGATGGCGGCGAAGCGAACCTTGCTCATGGAATGATCCATTCGTGAGGGGGGTTGCGGCCGGTGCTCAGCCCTTGAGCCCGGTGGTGGCGATGCCTTGGATCAGCAGCCTCTGGAAGAACACGAAGAACGCGAACACCGGCAGCAGTGTCACCGTCGACATTGCGAAGAGCGCGCCCCAATCGGACTTGCCGGTGGAATCGACGAAACTCCTGAGGCCCAGCTGCACCGTATAGGAGCTCATGTCGTTGAGGTAGACCAGCGGGCCGAAGAAGTCGTCCCAGGTGAAGATAAAGGTGAAGATGGCGGCGGTCGCGAGCGCGGGCAGCGACAGCGGCAGGATGATGCGCCAATAGATACCGAAGGCGCTGCAGCCGTCGATCTCCGCGGCCTCGTCGAGCTCGCGCGGCAGGGTACGGAAGAATTGCACCAGCAGGAAGATGAAGAAGGCGTCCACCGCCAGGAACTTCGGCACCACCAGCGGCAGGAAGGTGTCGATCCAGCCGAGGCCGAGGAAGAGGATGTATTGCGGGATCAGCGTCACGTGATAGGGCAGCATCAGCGTACCCAACATGAGCGCGAACCAGAAGCCGCGCCCGCGGAACTGGAGCCGCGCCACCGCATAGGCCGCGAGCGAGCAGGAGAGCACGTTCCCGATCACCGACAGCACGGAGATGATCAGCGAGTTGAGAAAGAACCGACCGAAGCTCACCTGCAGCCCGCTCCACCCGCGCCAGTACGACTCGAGGCTGAAGCTCGTGGGCCACAGCGAGGCGTTGCCGAAGATCTCGTCCTCGGGCTTGAACGAGCTCGCGAGCATCCAGAGCAGGGGATAGAGCATCGCGAGCGAGGCAAGGCAGAGCACGGCGTGATAGGCGAGCGAGCGCCCGGTCCCGCGCCGGCCGCTGGCGAAATCCGCCGAGGGCGCTTCCGCGTCAATCACCGTAATGCACCCAATAGCGCGAGGTCAGGAACGAGAAGGCCGTGAAACTCGCGATGATGACCACCAGGATCCAGGCGAGCGCCGCGGCATAGCCCATCCGGAAAAAGGCGAAGGCCTCCTGGTAGAGATAGAGCGTGTAGAACAGCGTGGAGTCGATCGGGCCGCCGGTGCCGGAGCTGATGATGAAAGCGGGCGTGAAGGCCTTGAAGGCGTCGATGGTCTGCACGATCGCGTT
>DASZGQ010000040.1:0-18915 GCA_035938735.1 Methyloceanibacter sp. | reverse complement strand
AGCCGTGGCGGAAGGATCACTCGCCGCGGCGGACATCAGGCCAGAGCGGTTTGGCTCCTACCTCGACACTGCCGATCTGCCAGACCCCGACCTGGTGATCCGCACGAGCGGCGAGATGCGCTTGAGCAATTTCCTGCTGTGGCAGATTGCCTATAGCGAGTTCGTGTTTGTCGACACCTATTGGCCCGACTTCTCGCGCGAGACTCTCGAAGCCGCGATCGCCGAGTATCAGCGGCGCATCCGCCGCTTCGGCGGCCTCAAGGCGAGATCCACCGCGTGACGCCGCTCGACGTGGCGCCGAGCGGCGCCGAGCCTCGAGCTCATCCGCACAAACCGGAGATGACCACGCGACTTCTGTCCGCCGTGATCATGGCGGCGCTCGCGCTTGGCTCCGTGCTGGTGAGCGTCTGGACCCTTGTCGCTCTCGTCATTGCCGCCGGCGTCACCGTGTCCTGGGAATGGGGGCGGCTCATCCGGAAGGAGGCAGGCTTTGATGAAATCGCCGTCCTGCAATCTGCCACGGTCGCCGTTGTCGCCGTCGCCGTCGCCCTGTATCGGCCAGGGCTCGCTCTAATCGCCGCCGCCGTGGCCCTCGCTGGAACCGGGTTCCTTGGCTTCTCCTCCGCCACGCTCGGCTGGTCGCTTTTGGGGATCGCTTATTCGGTGCTGCCGCCCTGGTCCCTGGTGTGGCTGCGTAGCGACCTAACTCTCGGCGCCACCGCGCTGCTCTATCTGCTGGTCGTCGTCTGGACGACAGACACAGCATCCTATGCCGGCGGCCGGCTGATCGGCGGCCCAAAGCTTGCTCCGAGAATCTCGCCGCAGAAGACCTGGAGCGGGCTTCTGGCCGGGATCCTCACGCCGGCCCTGGTCGGCTATGGTTTTGCCTTGTTTCTAAAGGACACCTCGGCATGGCGCTTGGTCCTGGTCAGCGTGGTCATCGCCGCGGCGTGCCAGGTCGGAGATTTGAGCGAGAGCGCGGTCAAGCGTCGGTTTGGCACCAAAGACATGAGCAATCTCATCCCAGGCCACGGCGGGTTGCTCGACCGTATCGACGGCCTTCTGATCGCCGCAATCGCGGCGGCATTGATCGCTTTGCGCGATCCGGCCAATCCCGGTCGCGGCTTGCTTATCTGGTGAGGCGTTGCGTATGACCGTGCTCGCCACGCATTCGGAAACCGTCAGACTGACATCCCCTGGGACGCGCCCGCGGCGCATCTCGGTGCTCGGCGCCACGGGCTCGATCGGCGAGAACACGCTCGATCTCGTCGGCCGCGATCCGGCATCCTACGCGGTCGTTGCCTTGACTGGGGGCCGCAACGCCACGCGCCTCGCCGAGCTTGCCTTGAAGCATCAGGCCGAGCTCGCGGTCATCGCCGATGAGGCGTGCTACGGAGATCTTCGCGCCAGGCTTGCGGGCACCGGCATCGAGGCCGCCGCCGGCGCCGATGCGTTGATCGACGCAGCAAGCCGCCCCGTCGACTGGGTGATGGCGGCTATCGTGGGCGCCGCCGGTCTCAAGCCTACGCTCGCAGCCGTGCGACAAGGCACCTGCACCGCGCTTGCCAACAAGGAATGTCTAGTCTCGGCCGGACGCATCTTCATGCGCGAGGTTGCTCGCCACGAAACCTCGCTTCTACCCGTCGACTCCGAACACTCCGCAGCCATGCAGGTGATGGGCGGTAGCGCGACTAAGGGTATCGAACGCATCTGCCTTACCGCCTCTGGCGGACCGTTCAGGTCGTGGAGCCTTGCCGACATGGCGGGCGTGACCCCGAAACAGGCGCTCGCCCACCCCAACTGGTCCATGGGCCCGAAGGTCACCATCGATTCGGCGACCTTGATGAACAAGGCGCTGGAGCTGATCGAGGCGCATCATCTGTTCTCGGTCGATGCCGAGCGGCTCGAGGTGCTGGTCCACCCGCAATCCATCGTGCACTGCCTTGTCTATTATCGCGACGGCTCGGTGCTGGCGCAGATGAGCTGCCCCGACATGCGCACACCGATCGCTTACAGCCTCGCATGGCCTGACCGCATGCAGGCGCCAACCGCCCGGCTCGATCTTGCCAGCGTCGGCGCGCTCGCCTTTGAAGCGCCGGACGAGACGCGCTTTCCATCGCTCCGCTTCGCGCGCGACGTGCTAGCCGCCGGCGGCAGCGCAAGCACCGTGCTCAACGCCGCCAATGAAATCGCCGTGGAAGCGTTTCTCGACGGCCGTCTCGGCTTCCTTGCCATCGGCCAGCTGGTGGAGGCGACGCTCGACCGCTCCGCCCATCTTGCCGGGCTTTCACCCGACAGTGTCGACGAAGTTCTCGCCATCGATGCGGAAGCGCGTGCCATTGCGATGTCGCTTCTTCTCCGATTTGCACAACCGGCTAGGGCGCGCTAGGAAGCTTTTAGTATCTGGGGTACCCTTATGGACGCGCTTCTCAAGCTTTCAGGCTTCGGTGACACGTTGCTCTCCTATCTGCTTCCTTTCCTGTTCGTGCTCACCATCGTGGTGTTCTTCCACGAGCTCGGCCACTTCCTCGTGGCCCGCTGGTGCGGGGTCGCGGTCAAGGTATTCTCTATCGGCTTCGGACCTGAGATCGTCGGCTTCAACGACCGGCATGGAACGCGCTGGCGGGTCTCTTGGATTCCGCTCGGCGGTTACGTGAAATTCATCGACGACGACAACGTTGCGAGCGCGCAAAGCGGACGCAAGACGCTCGAGGGCCTCTCCGAGGAGGAGCGGAAGCACAGCTTCCAGGGCAAGTCGCCTGCCGCCCGCGCCGCTATTGTCGCCGCCGGACCGATCGCCAACTTCATCCTGGCCATCGTTATCTTCACCACGATCTTCACGTTCTTCGGCGAGCGCACTACCGCGGCAAAGGTGGACATCGTCAATCCCGGCAGCGCCGCCGAGCGCGCCGGCTTCAAGCCCGGTGACACCGTGATCAGCATCGACGGGCAGGCCGTCGAGAATTTTGGTCAGATGCAGCGCATTGTCGGCATGAGTCCTAACCAGCCCCTGCATTTCGGGGTCAAGCGCGAGGAGAAGCAGATCGAAATCGTGGCCACGCCGGAGCTCAAGGAGATCACCGATAATTTTGGCAACACCATGCGCATTGGTCTCTTGGGCATTCAGCGGAGCGCCTCACCCGACGACTGGACACTAAAGCGGCATGACCCGCTGACCGCCTTCATCATGGCGATCAAGGAGTGCTACTTCGTCATTTCCCGCTCTCTTGGCTATCTCTATGATGTGGCCACTGGCAGGGAGGCTGCCGACCAGCTTGGCGGTCCCATCCGGATCGCGCAAGTTTCGGGACAGGTCGCCGCGGCAGGGTTCTTTGCCCTGCTTAATCTCGCCGCCATCATTTCGGTCAGTATCGGGCTGATCAACCTCTTCCCGATTCCCATGCTCGATGGCGGTCACCTCTTGTTTTACGGAATCGAGGCAATCCGCGGGAAGCCGTTGAGCGAAAGCACACAGGAAATTGGTTTCAGGATTGGCCTTGCCTTCGTCCTTATGCTAATGATTTTCGCGACCTGGAATGACTTGATTCACTTGAAGTTTTTGTAAGCTGCGGCATCAATCAGTACACAACGTAAGCGCGTAGTTGTCCCAACGCCCCCCCGTGGGGGCGCGGACCAAAATCGGCCACAAAAACTGGCCACTTTCGATCCAGGGCTCTGCGTCCACGGGGGATCGGTGTTGAGGGGACGACACCAGTGATGGTGCGGTGGTGGTTGGCTAGAGGGCTGTCTGCAGCCTTGCTTGCAGCAGGAGCGGTCCTGCTGTCACTAGGCATGAGCGCAAGCCTCGGTGAGCTTTCCGCTTACGCCCAGTCGGCCGGGTCGGTCACCGCCATCCGCGTCGAGGGCAACAAGCGCATCGAGCCCGAAACCGTCCGCACCTACCTCACCTTCAACGTCGGCGATCCCTACGACCTTGCTAAGATCGACGAATCCCTGAAAGCCCTGTTTGCCACTGGCTTATTCCAGGATGTTCGTATCCGACGCGAGGGCGGCACGGTGGTCATTGTCGTGGTCGAGAACCCCATCGTCGCCAAGGTCGCCTTCGAGGGCAACAAGGAGGTCGAAGACGCCGCGCTCACGGCCGAGGTCCAGCTCAAGCCGCGCACCGTCTACACCCGTGCCCGCGTGCAGGCGGATGTGCAGCGCATCCTTGACGTTTATCGTCGCCAGGGCCTGTACGCGGCGCAAGTCGATCCCAAAATCATTTACCAGCCAAACAACCGAATCGACGTCGTATTCGAGATCAATGAGGGACCGAGCACCAAGGTTCGCGCTATCAATTTCATCGGCAATACTGCGTTCAGCGATTCGCAACTCCGTTACGTGATCAGCACCACGCAGACCAACCTACTGAGCTTTCTCAAAAACACCAATGTCTACGACCCAGACCGCCTCAATCTCGACCGCGAATTGCTGCGCCAGTTCTATCTAAAGAACGGCTATGCCGATGTCAGGGTCTTGTCGGCGACCGCCGACCTTGACCGCGACGGCCGAGGCTTCTTCATCACCTTCACCCTCGAGGAGGGCCCCAAGTACCGGTTCGGTGATATCGACGTCGAAACCTCGCTGCCCTCGCTCGACCCGCGTACGCTGCGGAGCTCCATCTTAACGCGAACCGGTCGCGTCTATAACGTTCAGCGGATCGAGAACTCGGCCGAGGCCTTGACTATCACCGCCTCGCAGCAGGGCTACGCCTTTGCCCAAGTCAAGCCTCGCTTCGATCGCGACGAAGTCAATCACCGCATCAACATCACCTATGTCGTCGACGAAGGTCCGCACGTCTATATCGAGCGCATCAACATTCTCGGCAATTTCCGCACCCATGACGACGTGATTCGCCGCGAGTTCAGTCTCGCGGAAGGCGACGCGTACAATCGCCTGCTCGTCGAGGCGGCGAGGCGGCGGCTGCGCTCGCTCGGCTTTTTCAAGACGGTGGACATCGACACTGACCCCGGCAGCGCGCCCGACCGAGTTATCCTCACCGTCAAGGTCCAAGAGCAGCCAACCGGCGAGTTGTCCTTCGGCGCAGGATACTCCACGAGCGAGGGCGTCATCGGTGACATCAGCATCACCGAACGCAATCTGATGGGCAAAGGCCAATATGTCAGGCTTGGCTTCTCCGGAAGCCTTTCGCGCGCTCAGGCCGAGTTCAGCTTTACTGAGCCGCGCTTCCTCGATCGCAATCTCGCGGCGGGCTTCGACCTCTTCTACAAAAACATCAACTTCGCCTTTAACAACGTATCATCGTACAGCCAGTCTGACGCCGGCGGCGATCTCAGGCTTGGCTTCCCGATTGCCTACAACACGCAACTCGGCCTCCGCTATAAATTCGACCGTGAAGACATCTTCAATGTCGCATCAAACGCTTCGCTGGCGGTGAAGGAGTCGGCGGGCGTCTCCAATGTATCAAGTGTGGGCTTCACGGTTGCCTATGACAGCCGCAATCTTCCCCAGTCGCCAACCAGCGGCATTTTCAGTTCCTTCTCTGAGGATTTGGCAGGCGTCGGCGGCGACGTGAACTATTTCAGGTCGGTCGTCGATAGCCGTGGGTACTATCCGCTTACGCCGAAAATTACCTTAGTAGGACGTGTGCAGGGCGGCTTTATCGATGGATGGGGAGGCGAGGACGTCCGCTTGACGGACCTCTTCTTCAAGGGCGGCGAAACGATCAGAGGCTTCCAGGTTGCCGGCTACGGCCCGCGAGACGCCTGCCAGGACCCGATTACCGGTAAGCACGTAATCCATTGCACCAAGGATCCGTTGGGAGGCGAGGCTTATTGGGCGGCGACAGCCGAAGCCCGCTTCCCTCTCCCCTTTGTTCCTGACAATCTCGGAATGCAGGGCGCCGTGTTCGTCGATGCTGGATCGCTGTGGATGCCGAGCGGTCTTGCCCAGTCTGCCGTGGCCAAAGAAGGAAGTTTCATCAACGACGGCGCAGCCATTCGCATGTCAACTGGCGTGAGCCTTATTTGGCAATCTCCGTTGGGACCGCTCCGCGCCGATCTCGGGGAGGCCCTGCTCAAAGCCTCTTACGATCGGACCGAACTGTTCCGCTTTGGCGCCTCATCCGCCTTCTAGGGGCTTGTTTCTGCCGACCGCTTGGCGTCATTAGCTGATGCTGGCGTCCCCTGGTGAGTATTCGATGGAACATCCGGGCTTTTTCGAGCGTGCTGGCCCCTTTTCCTTGCGCGCCATGGCCGAGGCTGCGGGAGCGGCCCCTGCCGGGGAGGTCGATCTTGAAACGAAGATCAAGGATGTGAGACCGCTCGATGCGGCGGGGAAGGGAGACCTGTCGTTCCTCGACAATCCGAAATATCTCGCCCTGTTCACCCATACCGGTGCTACGGCCTGTCTGGTCGCCCCCAAATTCGCGGGCCAGGCGCCCACCGGCACGGCTGCCCTCGTCACGTCCGAGCCCTATCGCGGCTTCGCCAAGGTGCTCGCCCTGTTCTATCCAGATGCGCTTAAGCCCAAGGCAGCGCGGGATGGCACTCGCGGCGCGCGGGAGAGCGTCGATCGCAGCGCGCGCCTGGAAGAGGGCGTTACCGTTGAGCCTGGGGCAGTGATCGGACCAGAGGCGTCGATCGGACGCAGCACCACCATTGCCGCCGGGAGCGTCATCGGCTACCGCGTTTATGTCGGTCGCGATTGCTATATCGGTCCCAACGCCACCCTGACCCATGCTCTGATCGGGAACCGGGTCACGATCCACGCTGGCGCTTCGATCGGCCAGGATGGGTTCGGCTTTGCCATGGGCAGGGCCGGACACCAGAAAGTGCCCCAGATCGGGCGCGTGATCGTCCAGGACGACGTTGAAATCGGCGCAAATACGACGATCGATCGCGGGGCCTTGCGTGACACGGTCATTGGGGAGGGCACGAAGATTGATAATCTCGTGCAAATTGGGCACAACGTGGTGATTGGAAGGCATTGCATCATCGTGGCCCAGACCGGTATTTCCGGTAGCGCCGAGCTTGGCGATTTCGTGGCCCTTGGCGGCCAGGTTGGCGTGGTTGGCCATGTCAAGATCGGGTCCGGCGCCCAGATCGCCGGCAGCAGCAACGTGCGAGGCAACGTGCCGCCGGGCGTGAGGTGGGGCGGCACCCCGGCCAAGCCCACGCGGCTCTGGTTTCGCGAGCTCACCCTTTTGCGCCAGCTGGCCGAGCGCAAGGATTTGAAGCTCGATGACAAGGAAAGCGGCGATTAGAGCTTCGGCTGTCGCCAAGAGGAGCGAATTGGGATGAACGAGAGCGGCGCAAAATCCAAGCTGGGGAGCGCGGAAACCACCGACATCCTCAAGCTGTTGCCGCATCGCTATCCGTTTCTCCTTGTCGATCGCATCGTCGACATGGACGGTGATCGCTCCGCCACTGGCATCAAGAACGTCACGGCGAACGAGCCCTATTTCCAGGGGCACTTTCCGGGCAATCCAGTGATGCCGGGCGTGCTTCTAATCGAAGGCATGGCTCAGACGGCAGGCGCGCTGTGCATGCGCCATATCGACGAATTCAAGGAGCCGCCGCTCGTCTATTTCATGGCCATCGACAAGGCCCGCTTCCGCCGCCCAGTGGTCCCCGGCGATACCGTGCATTACCACGTGCAGAAGATCCGCAACCGCGGGCGCGTGTGGCGCTTCAAGGCGCAGGCGCTCGTGGACGGCACTCTGGTCGCCGAGGCGGAAGTCAGCGCCGTCATCGTCGAGACCTAAGTTCATAGCTCCGAGCATGGCCAACATTCATGCGACCGCCGTGGTCGATCCGAACGCTGATCTCGGCGCTGACATCGAGATCGGTCCGTTCTGCGTTATCGGACCTCAAGTGAAGCTGGGCGACGGTGTCGTGCTGCATTCGCATGTCGTGGTCACCGGCCGGGCAACGATTGGCGAAGCGTGCCAGCTCTTCCCCTTCGCCTCCATCGGCCACATCCCTCAAGACCAGAAATATCATGGCGAAAACAGCAGCCTCGAGATCGGACCACACACCGTCATCCGCGAGCACGTCACCATCAACCCTGGCACCGAGGGCGGCGGTCTCATGACTCGGGTTGGTTCTCACTGCCTACTGATGGTGAGTGCGCATGTCGCCCATGATTGCCAGGTCGGCAATCATGTCATTCTCGTCAACAACGCAACGCTTGCGGGCCACGTTACCATCGGCGACTACGCGATCCTCGGCGGACTTTGCGCCGTGCATCAGTTCGTGCGTATTGGTGCCTATGGCTTTGTCGGCGGCATGTCCGGGGTGGAGAAGGACGTCATTCCTTTCGGCATGGTCCTCGGTAACCGCGCCTATCTGTCGGGACTCAACATTGTGGGCCTGAAGCGTCACGGCTTTCCCCGTGAACAGATCCATGAGCTCCGCCAGGCCTACCGCATGCTGTTTTCAAGCGAGGGCACCTTGATGGAGCGGCTCGAGGACGTGGAGAACACGTTCTCGGCCAATCCGCTCGTCCAGCAGATCACCGAATTCATCAAGTCTCATTCCGATCGCTCATTCTGCGCCCCGAACAACAATGCCCCAGCGCCGAGCCAAAGTTGAACTCCCCAAGCGTCAGGCGGCTACCGCCATGGGGGAAGGCCCGCTCGCCATCATCGCCGGGGGAGGCACGCTTCCTTGCGCGCTCGCCGATGCGGCGATGGCCAAGGGCCGCGCCGTGCACATTCTCGGCATCCGCGGCGAAGCCGAAGAGAAGATCGAGCGCTATCCCTACACCTGGTTGAAATGGGGCGAGGTGGGCAAGCTGTTCGCCACGCTCGACGACCAAGGGTGCCGGGATCTTGTGATCATCGGCGCGGTCACACGGCCAGACCTCGCCAATGTCAGATTCGATTTCGGCGCCATCAGGAATTTGCCGTTCCTACTCAGTCTCGGCGTGGGCGGCGACGATCACGTCCTGTCGAGCGTGGTGCGCTTTCTCGAGGCGAAGGGCTATCGCGTGCACGGCGCCGGCGATGTCGCTCCGGAGCTTCTCGCGGCGGAAGGGCCGCTCGGCGCCAAGACACCGACGCAAGACGACCGGGACGACATCGAGATGGGCTTTCGCGTGGTCTCCGCGCTTGGACGCCTCGACGTCGGTCAAGCCGCGGTGGTGGTGAAGGGCCACGTTCTTGCCGTCGAGGCGGCAGAAGGCACCGATGCCATGCTTGCCCGCTGTGCTGAACTGCGCAAGGAAAGGGGTGGACGGCGCCGCGGGCCTGCCGGCGTGCTGGTGAAGGCGCCGAAACCCGGCCAAGAAGAGCGCGTCGATCTGCCGACCATCGGGCCGGAGACGGTCGGGAGGGCGGCGCGCGCCGGTCTTGCCGGGATCGCGGTCTCCGCCGGACGCGTGCTCATCGCCGACCGCGCCGCTGTCATGGGAGCGGCCGATAAGCATGGTCTGTTCCTTTTCGGCCAGATGCTGCCCCACGACCAGGATGCCTAGTCAGCCGACCTCGACGCCGATCCAGCGGCCCCTGAAGCTTTTTTTGATCGCCGGCGAGCATTCTGGCGATGCGCTTGGGGGCAAGCTTATCGATGCGTTGCGCGCACAATCGCAAAGGCCTCTCGAGCTGAAGGGTGTCGGCGGCGACCAGATGGCCGATAGAGGCTGCCCCTCGCTGTTTCCTCTCTCTGAACTCGCCGTGATGAGCCTTGTTGACGTGCTGCCGCGTCTGCCGAACATCTGGCGGCGCATCCGTGAAGCAGTAGGCGCCGTCATTGCTCAGCAGCCCGACGCCCTCGTGATCATCGACAGCCCGGAATTCACTCATCAGGTCGCCAAGCGCGTGCGCCGCCGCGCGCCGGACATCCCCATCATCGACTACGTCTCGCCGAGCGTCTGGGCCTGGCGCCCTGGCCGGGCGCGCAAGATGCGCCGCTACATCGATCACATCCTCGCCATTCTGCCCTTCGAGCCGGGGGCCCATCAGCGGCTTGGCGGTCCTGCTTGCAGCTATGTCGGCCATCCGCTGGTCGAGAAGCTTGACTGGTTGCAGGGCCTCGATGCCAAGGACTTACGCCGGCGCCTCGGGATCGCCGAGGGCCGGTCTGTGCTCGTGGTACTTCCCGGCAGCCGCTCGAGCGAGGTGAAGCGCCTGATGGCGCCTTTCGGCGATGCCTTGCGCCGGCTGCAAGCGCAGGAGTTTAGTTCTCTCGAGGTGATCCTGCCTGCGGTGTCGAGCGTTCACCCGCTGATCGAGGAGGGGCTGAAGAGCTGGCCCGTGACACCCCATCTCGTCAGCAGCGAAGACGACAAGTTCGCGGCCTTTAAGCTCGCGCGCGCTGCTCTTGCGGCGTCCGGCACTGTGACGCTCGAGCTCGCGCTCGCCGGCACGCCGATGGTCGTCGCCTATCGTGCCGACCCGATCGCGAGCAGCTTGCGTTTCCTGCTGATCGCCCATTCTGTGGTGCTGCCGAATCTGATCCTCGGCGAGAACGTCTTTCCCGAGCTTCTCAACCGGGACTGTAACGGCGAAATGTTGAGCCAGGCCCTTCTGCCGCTCATGCGGGACGGTCCAGAGCGCGAGCGGCAGCTCAAAGGTCTTGCTCGCGTGGCCGCGCGGGTACGGGAAACCGAAGGTGCGCCAAGCGCGCTCGCGGCGAAACTTGTCTTCGCCTACGCTGAACGCAAGGATCCAAATAAAGCCCCTGACTAGCGCGCCTCGATCGGAATATAGGTGCGCTCGCTCGACCCGGTGTAGAGTTGGCGTGGCCGCCCGATGCGCTGCGACGGATCCTCGATCATCTCCTTCCACTGGGCGATCCAGCCCACCGTACGGGCAATGGCGAACAGCACGGTGAACATGTCGGTGGGGAAGCCGAGCGCTTTGAGCGTAATGCCCGAATAGAAGTCGATATTGGGATAGAGCTTCTTCTCGATGAAGTAGTCGTCGTTGAGCGCTATGCGCTCGAGCTCGAGCGCCACTTGTAGGATCGGATCGTCCTTGTGGCCGACCGCCTCGAGCACCTCATGACAGGTCTTCTGCATGATGCGGGCTCGCGGGTCGTAATTCTTGTAGACGCGGTGGCCAAAGCCCATCAGCCGGAAGGAGTCGTTCCGGTCCTTGGCGCGCTTGATGTATTCCGGGATGTGGTCGACGGTGCCGATCTCCTGCAACATCATCAACGCCGCCTCATTGGCACCGCCATGCGCCGGACCCCAGAGGCAGGCGATACCGGCAGAGATGCACGCAAACGGATTAGCCCCCGACGAGCCGGCGAGCCGCACTGTGGACGTGGAAGCGTTCTGCTCGTGGTCGGCATGGAGGATAAAGATGCGGCGCATGGCGCGGGCGAGCACCGGATCGATCTTGTACTCCTCGCAAGGCACCGCAAAGCACATGTGCAAGAAGTTGGACGAATAGTCGAGCTCGTTGCGCGGATAGATGAAGGGCTGACCGATCGAATATTTGTAGGCCATGGCGGCAATGGTCGGCATCTTGGCGATCATGCGGATGCTCGCCATCTCGCGCTGCGCCGGATCTTTGATGTCGATCGAGTCGTGATAGAAGGCCGACAGCGCGCCGACCACGCCGACCATAACGGCCATCGGATGGGCGTCGCGACGGAACCCAGTGTAGAACCGGGTCATCTGTTCGTGCACCATGGTGTGGCGCGTGATCAGATTGCGGAAGGTATCGTATTGCTCCTTCGTCGGCAGCTCCCCGTAGAGCAGCAGGTAGCACGTCTCCATGAAGGTGCCGTGCTCAGCGAGCTGATCGATGGGATAGCCGCGATAGAGCAGAATGCCCTTGTCGCCATCGATGAAGGTGATTTTGGATTCGCAGCTCGCCGTAGAGGTAAAGCTCGGATCGTAAGTGAAGAGGCCGGTCTCGGCGTAGAGCGTAGTGATGTCAATCACGTCAGGGCCAAGCGTGCCCTTGCGAACTGGAAGCTCATGATGGCCCCCACCCACCGTCAAGGACGCCTCGGGCGCCACGGGTTTGCCGATATAGCTTTCTGCGACGCTCATCAGAGCCTCCTGAAACCCCAATGCAAATGAGAGGAAAACGCTATTGCAACGCATTGTGCCAGCAGTTCAACGTTTGGCGTAGTAAATTTTTTTGCACTGCGGGATAGATGCAGTGAATGTGTCGCAGTGCACAAGGTTCCTGCACAAAACTTATGCAGATTTGGCTTGCAGAGCCTTATCGCGGATACGGCCAAGGGACTCCTCGCGGCCAAGCACCTCGAGCACATCGAAGATTCCGGGTGAAGTTGACCGGCCGGTGAGCGCCGCACGGAGCGGCTGCGCCACTTTGCCGAGCTTCAGCCCTGCGTCCTCCGCATAGGCGCGAACGGCGGCGTCAAGCGCCTGCGGCACCCAAGGCTCGACCTTCTCAAGCCGCGGCAAAAGAGCGCTGAGTGTGTTGCGCCCCGTCTCGTCGAGTAGCTTTTCCGCCTGCGCATCGAGGGCAAGCGGCCGCTTGGCAAAGAGATACTCGGCATTGTCTAGGATCTCGACCAGGGTCTTGGCGCGCTCCTTCAGACCGGGAAGGGCGCGCTCGAGCTTACCCCAGCCATCCGTACCGATCTTGGCCGCGAATTCACCACCGTTCGGCAGCTCGGGAACGAGAGCCTGCAAGCGCCGCATGATCTCGGCATCTGGCGTCGCCCTGAGATAGTGCCCGTTGAGGTTTTCGAGCTTGGCGAAGTCGAAACGCGCCGCCGAGCGCCCAATCGCATCGAGGTCAAACCAGCGGACCATGTCCTCCGTCGACATGATCTCGTCATCGCCGTGGCTCCAGCCGAGGCGCACGAGGTAATTGCGCAAGGCCGCGGGCAAATAGCCCATGGCGCGATAGGCCTCTACGCCGAGCACGCCGTGGCGCTTGGAAAGCTTGGCGCCGTCGGGTCCGTGGATTAGCGGCACATGGGCGAAAATCGGAGTTGTCCAGCCAAGCGCTTTGTAGATCTGCGTCTGCCGCGCGGCGTTGGTGAGGTGGTCGTCGCCGCGGATGACATGGGTGATGCCCATGTCATGGTCGTCCACAACGACGGAGAGATTATAAGTCGGCGTGCCGTCGCTGCGCAGGATGACCAGGTCGTCGAGGTCCTTGTTGGGGAAGACGACGCGGCCCTGCACCCGGTCCTCGATCACCGTATCGCCCTCGCGTGGCGCCTTGAAGCGAATGACGGGTGTGATGCCGACCGGGGCTTCTCTTTCATCGCGGTCGCGCCACGTGCCGTCATAGCCGGGGGCCCGGCCTGCCGCCCGCGCCATTTCGCGCGTGGCGGCAAGCTCCTCAGCGCTCGCATAGCAGCGATAGGCCTTGCCCTGAGCGAGCAGCTGGTCGGCCGCCTCACGGTGACGCGCGGCGCGCGAGAGCTGATAGACGGGCTCACCGTCCCAATCGAGCTCGAGCCACCGCAAGCCGTCGAGGATGGCAAGGATTGCACCTTCCGTGGAGCGCGCCCGGTCGGTGTCTTCGATGCGCAGCAGCATCGTCCCACTCTTGGCCCTGGCATAGAGCCAATTGAACAGCGCCGTGCGCGCACCGCCGATATGCAAATAGCCGGTAGGCGAGGGCGCAAAACGCGTGACGACGGTGGCACTCATGGATCAGGCAAAACCGTAGGTGGAATTTAGCGAGGGACTCGACGCCCGCTGATGTAGCATAGGGACGGGGAAAGATCAGGGCAGAGGCAACGGCGATGCCGTGCCGGGACGATCACGCCAGGGGGGCGGGGGTGAGGGGCCGCCACGCCAAGCGTCTCGCACGCCCCTTTGTCCTCACCACACTTTTCCGGGCGCTGGAAGCAGAGCCCGACCGTTTATCACTCTGAATCCCCGTTCTCTTCGCCGGCGGCATTCTTGTCTATTTCGCACTTCCCGATGAGCCGCGCATCCTGCACGCCACTGCGTTCGTCATGGCGGCGACAGGCATTTACCTTGCGGCGCGAGGCACTGGGCTTCGTCTTGCGCTCGGCGGTGCCGCACTTGCCCTTGCCGCCGGCTTCGCCACTGCGAAGCTCCACACTGAGATGGCGGGGCGGCGGCCGGAGCGTCGCCTTGAGCGATACGGCTTTCCCCAGTTGCTGCTTGAGCTCCACCAGCGGGCAGCGTCACGCGCACGCGATAGGGTGTCGCCTCGGGCGGCAAATCGCCAACCCGATCACCCACAAGGTGATCCTGGCCCTCGCTTTGTCGCGAGGCTCGTAGATCTCGGCCCAGCCCATCACTTCCGCCCCGCGCATTTCCTTGGTCAGCACGGGAGCGCTCATCGCCTTGCCGCTGGTCGGCGTGTTGATCATGCCGTTCGCGGTCGTCAGCATCGTCGCATGCCGTTTGGGCAGAGTACAAAGCCGGATGTGCTCATCGAGCGCGGTGGGCGTAACGTAGCGCTCCGCGCAGACGATGGCAGCCTTGCGCTGCCGCCGGCCACGCGCGCAAATTACAGCGTCGACAATTGGCTGCTCGCGTGTCGGCAAAGGGTGCAGCACGGCGCGGGTGGTGGTTGATCGGCGCGTGCTCCAGGCGGAAGGCGCGTATTCGCTCTACATCGAAGGGCTGTCGATCAGGAGTGAAAGCGTCGCCCTCTGAGCGGCAAGTTGCCAAGCCAGCGCTGCCCGCAGGCCAAGCCCTATGCGAAGGACCCCGGCGTCGCTGATGATGACGATGCTGATGATCGCCGCTTCGACGGCAATCCCGATGAATAACCCCTCAACATTTCATGTCATGCCCGCAAAAGCGGGCATCCAGTAACCGCAGTCAGTGCCAGAAATCGAGGGCGATGATTACTGGATCGCCCGGTCAAGCCGGGCGATGACAAGGAAGAGGCTTAGTATCGGCGGATGAGGCCCACCAGGCGGCCCTGCACGCGCACGCGGTCCGGGCCGAAGATGCGCGTCTCGTAGGCCGCGTTGGCGGCTTCGAGCGCGATCGAATCGCCTTTGACCTCGAGCGCGAAATGCTCGCCCTTGGACAAGAGCTCCGGCGGCACCTCGATCGTGTTCATGCGGGTCTGGATGGCTTCGATCGGCACGCCCGCCGCGATGCGGCCCATGACTGGCACGCTTACCGTCTGGGGCAGGCTCTCGCCTTCGGCGACCTGAGGCACCCGGCCCAAGCTGCCTTCGATCACGCTCGGCGAGAAGCCGCGGGCGCGGGTGCCACCGAGCGCCTGAGGCACGGATTCGGGCAGCCGCAAGATCTCCATGGCACGCGCCCGATGTGGCAAGCGCCGTACGAAGCCGCGCTCCTCAAGCGCAGTGATCAGCCGGTGGATGCCAGATTTGGATTTGAGGTCCAGAGCTTCCTTCATCTCGTCGAAGGAGGGGGGGACGCCCGTCTCCTTCAGGCGCTCATGGATGAACATGAGGAGCTCTTTTTGCTTCGGTGTCAGCATCTGGTCCCTTAAGCGCGGCCGCAAAGGCCGCGAGCCCGTTGTACAAATCATGAACAGTTTATCTGTTCTGTTTGTGTTCTGCAAGCGATAATGACCCCATATCTCGTCTTGAGGTGTGGGGTAGAGCCAGGATTTCGGTGATTCGGGTTGCCAGGGGATTAACCGAAACGTCAGCGATCAGTCATCGAGCGGCATGATCGTCACCCGCGCGCCCCTGGTGAGGGCGGGGGCATCGGGTGGCCGCACGATGAGGCAGTTGGCGCGGGCGAAGTCCGCCATCAGTGCGCTGTCCTGGGAGGAAAGGGGAGCGACCAGCCTCTCGCCGCCAGCCCCCGAGGTCGATATCGCCCGCATGTAATGCTCGCGCGGGCCGTTGGCCTCGAGGTCCTGGTCGAGCACCGCCTCAACACGCTCGGGGGCATCCTCGCGCAGCCCGAGTAGCCGGTGTAACATAGGCACCAGGAACACGAGCCCGCAGATGAGCGCTGATACAGGGTTGCCGGGCAGGCCAAGCACCCGCTGATGCCCCATGCGGCCGTAGAGCAGGGGCTTTCCCGGCCGCATGGCAATCCTCCAGAAGTCGAGCTCCATGCCTTCTGAGCGCAGCGCAGCGCTGACCAGATCCCGTTCGCCGACCGACGCCCCACCGATGGTGACAAGAATGTCCGCAGCGCTTCCGGTGCGGGCGAGCGTGATGAGGCTCTCCGGCGTGTCCTTGGCGATGCCGAGGCTCATGGGCTCGCCGCCTTGCGCCTCGACAAGCGCGCTAAGCCCGGTCGGGACCGAAGAGATGACCTGGTCCGGCTCGGGCTCTGTGCCAGGTGGCACCACCTCATCACCGGTGGCGAGGATCGCGACCTTCGGCATTCGGCGAACCCGAAGGTCGGCATGGTTCATGGCCGCGGCAAGCATCAGCTCACGGGGCCCGAGGCTCGAGCCGGTGCGGAGCAAGACCTCGCCCGCGGCAAAGTCCTGACCGCGTGGTCGGATATGACACCTGGGTGCTGCCTCCTTGACGGTAACCACGCCGGGACCAACGTCGGTATTCTCCTGGATGACGATGGTGTCGGCACCCTCCGGCACCGGCGCGCCGGTGAAGATGCGTACGGCTTCGCCCTGTCCAACCACGCCAGCGAAGCCGCGCCCGGCCAGAGCCTCGCCGATCAGCCGGAGCGTCGTCGGCACCTCGACGACGTCGTCGGCGCGCAACGCATAGCCGTCCATGGCTGACGCATCGAAGGGAGGCTGAGTGAGACCCGCGGCGATGTCTTCAGCGAGCACCCGCCCGCGCGCCTGTTCGAGAGGCACGCGCTCAGAATCAAGTGGTTCGAGCCCGTGCGTTACGCGGGCCAAGGCTTCAGCGACGGAGAGCAGGGCCATCAGAACCTCGTCATTGCCGGGCTTGACCCGGCAATCCATTCCGTTGATGCCTCAATTCGCCGAAACCTAGCGATGGATGCCCGGATCAAGTCCGGGCATGACGTATCAGCGCCGAAAATTCCCCGACCGGCCGCCGGTCTTCTCGATCAGCCGAATGCCGGAGAACTCAACCGCGCGGTCGACCGCCTTCACCATGTCGTAGATGGTGAGACAGGCGACTGAGACCGCGGTCAGCGCTTCCATCTCCACGCCGGTCTTCGCCTCGACCTTGGCGGTTGTCTCGACGCGGACGCCGGCGGGATCGCGAGAGGGCGTGAAGTCCACCGTGACTTGCGTCAAGGGCAGGGGGTGACAAAGCGGGATCAGCTCATGCGTGCGCTTCGCCGCCATGATCCCGGCGATGCGGGCTGTGGCAAGCACATCGCCCTTCGGGGCATTCCCACGCAAGATCAGGTCCAGTGTCTCCGGCGCCATGGCGACGAAACCCTCGGCGGTGGCGCTCCGTTCCGTCGCCAGCTTGTCCGCGACATCGATCATGCGGGCTTCGCCGGCCTCATTCAGATGACTCAGGCGCCGCGCGGTCATTGCGCCGCCTCGCGCTGCTTCGGAGGCGCGCCCGTGAGTAGCACCCGCGTCGCGCCCGCCACGTCGTCCTGCCGCATCAGGCTCTCGCCGACTAAAAAAGCGCCGACCGCTGAGCCCGCAAGCCTGATTACATCGGCATGGGTGAAGATGCCGCTCTCGGCAATGACAATGCGGTCCTTCGGCACGCGTGGTGCCAACGCTTCGGTGACGGCAAGATCGGTGACGAAGGTCTTGAGGTCGCGGTTGTTGATGCCGATCAACCTGGTGTCGAGCGCCAATGCCCGGTCCAGCTCGCCCGCGTCATGCACCTCAGCGAGCACATCCATACCGAGGTCATGGGCGGCTTTGGTAAGCTCGTGCGCCGCGGCGTCGTCGACGGCCGCCATGATGATAAGGATGCAGTCGGCGCCCCATACGCGCGCCTCCAGCACCTGGTACGGGTCCATCATGAAGTCCTTGCGCAGCGTGGGGAGGCTGGTCGCCTCGTGCGCCATGGTCAAATACTCAGGCCGCCCCTGGAACGAGGGCATATCAGTCAGCACGGAGAGGCAGGTGGCGCCACCAGCCTGATAGGCACGCGCGAGCGCGAGGGGATCGAAATCGGCGCGGATCAGCCCTTTGGACGGGCTCGCCTTCTTGATCTCAGCGACGAGCGCAAATTTGGACGCCGCGAGCCGCACGCTGACGGCGTCTGCGAAGGGCCGCACCGGGGAAGCCGTCTCGGCGCGCGTATGCATCGTGTCTGGCGGACACGCCGCCTTAGCGGCTTCGACCTCACGCCGCTTGTAGGCCAGGATGGTATCGAGCACATGCGCCATGGCTAAACTCTACCATGGCTCAGCGGCACGAGCGCATCGAGAACGGCCAAAGCCCTGCCGCTGTCGATAGAGTCCGCCGCAAGTGCCACGCCTTCCCGCAGCGTCTTAGCCCTGCCGGCGACGAGCTGCGCCGCGGCCGCGTTCAGCAGCACGATGTCCCGAAACGGGCCCTTGAGGCCTCCGAGCAAGGCACGGATATGAGCGGCATTCTCCACGGCGTTGCCGCCGGTGAGATCCTCCGGCTTCGCCTCGGAAAGCCCGGCATTGCGGGGCGAGATCCTGAAGGTTGCGACGCGGCCGTCGTCCACCACCGCAACGTCGCTGACCCCCGTGGTGGTGAGCTCGTCCAGTCCGTCGCTGCCATGCACCACCCAGGCCCGCTCGGTGCCGAGCAGCGCCAGCACCTGCGCGATCGGCTCGACCCATTCCTTCCCGAACACGCCCACGATCTGGAATTTGGTGCCTGCAGGATTGGCGAGCGGCCCGAGCAGATTGAAGATGGTGCGCGTGCCGAGCTCGGTCCTGATCGCAGCAACATGGCGCATGGCGGCGTGATGGGACGGCGCGAACATGAAGCCGAGACCGCATTCGGCAATGCAGCGGGAGATTGTCTCGGGCGAGGCGTCGATATTCACGCCAAGCTCTTTCAGCACGTCGGCTGAGCCCGAGCGCGAGGAGATTGCCCGGTTGCCGTGTTTGGCCACCGGCACGCCGGCGCCCGCCACCACGAACGCGGCGCAGGTCGAGACGTTGAAGGTGCCCTTGCCGTCACCGCCGGTGCCACAA
>DASZGQ010000039.1:0-1948 GCA_035938735.1 Methyloceanibacter sp. | reverse complement strand
GGGCATCCTAGGGCGGGAGTGCCGGCACCGGGCGGGTTGGGGCGGCCAGCGCGCGAGTGATAAGCTGATCGCCCGCGTGAGTGAGGCGTACCATGACCAATCTTCTCGAACAGGCGATCAACTGCGACGACGCCGACCGCGCCGCAAAGATCATCCGAGATGCGCTCGGCATCGAGAGCGACGACGTCGTCAACCACTGCTTCCCGAAGGAATGGCCGGCTGATCGTGAGCGGCGCGCCAGATACGTCGGCGAGTGGCTGAAGACCGAGGCGCGTTATCTAGCCTGACGGGCTCTTCCTTACATGCTGTACGTTGTCGCGGCGTTTCTAGCCGTCCTCACCTTTGCGTTTCTCGTCTATGCCGCTGTCCGCTGGACGCGGCCAGGCTCGCCGGGGGTTGCATGGTTGTTTGCCAGCTTTTTCCTGCTGCTATGCGTGCTGCTTTGGGCTTGGGGATGACCGCCCGCCGCTTCCCGACGCCGTGGTCCGTCGAGGAGATGAACGACGCTTGCTTCATTGTCCGCGACGCCAACGGGCAGGATTTCGATGTCGAAAAGCGCGCGAATGGCAACGCAAGACGAGCTCGCCGCGCATTCACTCGAATTCGCGGGCCATCGCCCTCAGATTTGCGCCGTCACGAGTTCGGCGTCGATCCTCGGTTCAGCCCGGCACGTTTCGGTAGCGGATTTGGCAGCTCGAGCGCCTGCGTAACGGTCGGTCGCAAAGGCCAACCGCACCCCGGCAAGCGTCGCCTTGAGGTCAGCTAGCTCGACCGTCAGCGACCGCACGGCGCGCTCGAGATCGTCATTCACTTCAGCGAGGACCTCGACCGGCGCGGTGTCGAGCCTGGTCCGGCTTGGGCTCGGGCAGGCTTCGGCCGCCCCCATTCGACGTCATTAGAGCGTCTCATCACCAAGAAGCTCCCTGAATCCATGCCACCGCATTGTCGACGCGCCAAATCCAAGCACACCTGAGCTTTAGCATGGCTCCTCCTGGTTTTATCCAAAGCATCGGTCACCGTCCATATATCCCGCGCTGACTTCGCCGAGGCCGTTGGCGCTTTTCGCCGTTAGCGACTGGGAAAAGGGGCGGCCGACCGCAAAAACACGCCGCTGCTTGGCCTTCAGAAGCCTGCGGCATACTATGCGGCAGATCTGTCTGGATCCTCTTCTGGCGCTAGGTTCGGTGCGCCTTAGGAAATCTCCAGAGCAGGGGCGACAATGCAACAGGTCGCTGACTGGCTTGAGAAGCTCGGTCTCGGGCAATACGCGGAGCGCTTTGCTGAAAATGGGATCAGCATTGCGGCGCTGCCCCACCTGACTGACCAAGATCTCAAGGACATCGGTGTCCTGCTAGGGCATCGGAGGATCATGCTCGCGGCCCTCGGCGAGCTACTACCTAAAGCGACAACAGCGGAGCGCTCCGCCGCAGTCGCGCCACTGCCCCAAGACACCGCCGAGCGCCGCCAAGTCACCGTGATGTTCTCGGACCTCGTCGGCTCGACATCGCTCTCGACAAAGCTCGATCCCGAGGACTTGCGGACGGTCATCGCCGCTTATCATCGGTGCGCCACCGAGGTGGTTGAGCGCAACGGCGGCTTCGTGGCCAAGTACATGGGCGACGGGGTGCTGGCCTATTTCGGCTATCCCAAGGCCCACGAGCATGACGCCGAGCACGCGGTCAGGGCCGCCCTCGCGCTTGTTGAGGCAGTGCCAAAGCTCGCCACCAAGGCTGGGTCGCCCCTACAGGTGCGCGTAGGGATTGGCACGGGTCTGGTGGTGGTCGGCGACCTCATTGGCGCGGGCGCCGCGCAGGAACAAGCGATGGTCGGCGAGACCCCGAACCTCGCGGCGCGCCTGCAGGCGGCTGCGGCTCCGGGCACGGTGGTCGTCGGGCCGACGACACGCCGGCTGCTGGCCGGTCTGTTCGAATACCGCGACCTCGGCGCC
>DASZGQ010000038.1:0-24301 GCA_035938735.1 Methyloceanibacter sp. | reverse complement strand
GCATAGGCCATGCCGAGATAACCGAACACCGGCTTGCGGCTGAAGGTCGCGACGATCTGGCTGGTCATGCCGAAGCCGGGCAGGATCAGGATGTAGACTTCGGGATGACCGAAGAACCAGAACAGGTGCTGCCAGAGCAGCGGATCGCCGCCATGGGCGCTATCGAAGAACGCCGTGCCGAAATTGCGGTCGGTCAGAAGCATGGTGATGGCACCGGCAAGCACCGGCAGCGACAGAAGGAGCAAGAAGCCGGTCACCAGCACCGACCACACGAACAGCGGCATCTTATGCAGCGTCATGCCCGGCGCGCGCATGTTGAAGATGGTGGTGATGAAATTGATGGCGCCGAGGATCGAGGAAGCACCGGCAAGGTGGAGCGCCAGAATGGCGAAATCCATGGCCGGCCCAGGCGTGCCCTTGGTGGATAGCGGCGCATAGATGGTCCAGCCGCCGGCAACACCATTCGTGCCGGGAGGCCCGGGCATGAACAGCGAGATAATCAGAAGCGAGAAGGACGCAGGCAACAGCCAGAAGGAGATATTGTTCATGCGCGGGAAGGCCATGTCCGGCGCGCCGATCATCAGCGGCACCATCCAGTTGCCGAAGCCGCCCATGGTCGACGGCATGACCATGAAGAACACCATGATCAGGCCATGCGCGGTGACGAACACGTTGAAGACTTCCGGGTTGCCGAAAATCTGTAGGCCGGGCTCCATCAGCTCGGCGCGCATGCCCATGGAGAGCACGCCGCCGATAACGCCACCCACCATGGCGAAGATGAGATACATCGTGCCGATGTCTTTGTGATTAGTCGAAAAGACCCAGCGCCGCCATCCATGGGGATGCTCGTCATGGGCGACTTCGGCATGAGCGCTTTGTGCTGCCATCTCTGTCTTCCTTGTAGTCCTAACCCGTCATTCGCTTCCGGTTCCGCGCCGCTCTTGGAAGAGCGGTCCCCCTATTTCTCGGCCGTAGCCACCCGGCCCGTGTCCTCGCGCGATGCGCTCGACTTTTGTTTGGCAAGCCAGTCAGCGAATTCCTCTTCGGTGACGACATGGACCGCGATAGGCATGAAGGCGTGATTGCGGCCGCAGAGCTCCGAGCACTGACCGTAGAACATGCCGGTGCGTTCGGCCCTGAACCAGGTCCTTTGCAGCCGACCCGGAACCGCGTCGAGCTTGATGCCGAAGGACGGGACCGCCCAGTCGTGGATCACGTCAACGGCCTTAACCTGCACGACGACGTTCTTGTTCACCGGCACCACCAGCTCGTGGTCGACGGTGAGCAGGCGCGGCTGCCCAGACTTCAGGTCCGCTTCCTGCACAATGATCGAAGCGAAGGTGATGCCTTGGTCCGGATATTCATAGGTCCAGTACCATTGGCTGGCGGTGGCGGTGACGGTGAGGTCTGCCTTCGGGAAGTCGTACTGGGCGAAGAGGAGGCGGAACGACGGGATCGCGATGGCGACCAGGATCAGGACCGGGATCACGGTCCAGGCGATTTCGAGCAGCGAGTTATGTGTGGTGCGGGAAGGTTGCGGGTGGCGCTTCTCGTTGAAGTTGACCATCACGTAGATCAGCAGCCCGAGCACGAAGAGGCCGATTAAGACGATGATGATGGTGACGAAGCGATGGAAGGAGGTGATCTGCTCCATGATTGGCGTGGCGGCGTTTTGGAAGGTCATCTGCCATGGCGATGGCTGCCCCTCGCCGGCAAACGCGGGTCCGGTTGCCGCCAGCATTGCGACGCCGCTGACATACATCAGTATTCGATTGAGCATCGCCATTCGGTCACTCCCACTGCCCAAACCCGCATTCGTCCGTCCCCGCCCACCCGTGGAAGGCGGATGACGATCAACCTGTCAACGACGTGGACGGCATTCGCGACCCCACGCCAGTTGGCGAAAGGTGGGGCGGCGCGGAGAAATATGCGCGAAGAACGCGGCGTCGCCCCCAGGTTTGTTGTCGCCCCGACTGGGCCCACAGGGTGCCGGGCCCCAAGAGCATTGTTACCGTTTTCAAATCATAAAGACTATTGCTTGGCAACACTCAAGATTTGGGTCGATTGCGGCATATGCACGCTCGATACCAGTTTTAGACAAGAACAACGCTTCCGTGGGCACTCCACGCCGAAAATTGGCCCCAATGCTCGGCGAAGGCGGATTCACGATCCGGCTTGACCGGCCAAGACAGCATTCCGCATAAGATCGCCATGACCGGCAAGTTGGCAGCTCACTCTGTCGTCGATCGAGGGAGCACCCGTGCAAGCGCGCGCGCCCCCCATGCCTCAAGCGACTGAAACCTCTTTGTCGGATCCGGGAAGCCTTTCTAGGGCGCCGCTTGCCGTGGCGCTCGCTCTCGCGCTCTTGGGCATTCTGCCGGCCCAGGCTCAAGACGCGGATACCTCGGCTACTGGCGCCGGCAGCGTGGTCAAGCAGACCTATGGCGCGTGGCAGGTTAGCTGCCGCACGCCTCCCGGCGCCAAGGAGGAGAAATGCGCGTTGGTGCAGAGTGTCACGGCGGAGGACCGGCCAAATGTCGGGCTGACCGTCGTGTTCTACAAAGCCATTGGCGAGGACAAGAAGCTGTTGCGCGTCGTGGTGCCACTCGGCGTGCTGCTGCCCACCGGGCTTGGCCTCAAGATCGACAACCAGGACATCGGCAATGCGCCCTTCCTCAAATGCAGCAAGAAGGGCTGCATCGCCGAGGTGGTGCTACAGGACGAGGTCATCAAGAAGATGATGGGCGGTGGGACCGCCATGTTCATTATCTTCGACACGCCGGAGGCTGGCATCGGCATTCCGGTCAGTCTGCAAGGCTTTGGCGACGCGCTGGCAAATCTGAAATAGCACCGCGCATAAAAAAGGGTCGACGGTAGGTCATACCGTCGACCAAGCATCCGTCGGGGGACGGACTCGCGCCTCGCCCGTGCAGGGTTATGCGGACGAGACGGCGACTAGGCCGAGAGCTAGTCATTCACCGGTGAGGTTTCAACCCGGAGCCTTGTCACTTTTGCCAAACTCAAAAATGAATTCGAGATGATGCTTGTCGTGAATTCTGGCATCGCGCTTGAACGACGCGACCTGTGTGCCACTAGTTCCGCGGAGCTTGGGACTTGTCGAGAGCACACGGCGCCTGGTCTTGATGACTTTCCGGAATTGCTCGCAGTCAGCTTCCGACTTTGGCTCCGATCTCGTTTCGCCTTCGCGCCAATAAAAGTCGGCATGCCGCAGAAGTGAATCGGAATAGAGGACGGCGTCCGGACGGTTTGCCTTGACCCATTCGAGAGCGGCGACCGGCGGCGGGACCTTGGCAAGGCGCCGACGAGGAAGAACGAGGGCAACGCTGTGACGGCAAACAGCGCCACAAGCGCCACGGCGCGCACAGGCGGCCTCCCGAGCGATCCTGATTGCGACGAGGGGATGGGAGGAGCGTGAGCCACGGTTGGTTCCAGCCTCGCCAAGCGCGACCTCAGAAGGCATGGGTCTCGAACAGCCGGTCGATGTCGCCTCGCCACTCCCCGGTATATTCCGCGAGCAGTCGATCGGCCGGCGAGCGGGTTTCCGCAGCCGTTTCGGCCAGCCACGCAAGATGCTTGCGCTCGTCGTCGCTGTCGCGGTCAACTGCCGCACGACGCTTCAGCCCCTTGTCAGCGATGGCGACGGCAGTGCGCGCAATATCGCCTGCGGTTTGCTCGCGAAACGGCGTCGAGAGTCCTAGGCGCGGAACCTGGTCGCGCAAAGTTTGTATCTCGCTCTCCGTCCAGCCCGTGACGAGGGCTACCGCCTCGGCAAGGGCATCAGGCTCATAGAGCAGCCCGGTCCAAAAGGCCGGAAGCGCGACGAGAGCCTCAATCGAGGAGCCGGCATCCGCCCCGCGCATTTCGAGGAATCGCTTGAGCCGCACATCCGGAAAGAGCGTGGTGAGATGGTCGGCCCAATCGTCGAAGGTCGGGTATTCGCCCGGAAGCTGGTCGAGGCGTCCCTCTAGGAAATTCCTAAACGACGCCCCAGCTGCGTCGATGTAGCGGCCGTTTCGGTAGACGAAATACATGGGCACATCGAGGGCATAGTCCACATAGCGCTCAAAGCCCATGCCTGGCTCGAAGCCGAAGGGAAGGCTGCCGGTGCGGTCGGGGTCGGTGTCGCGCCAGACCTCGGCGCGATAGGATTTGAAGCCGTTCGGCTTGCCCACCGTGAACGGAGAATTGGCAAAAAGCGCCGTGGCGATCGGCTGGAGCGCAAGCCCCACCCGCATCTTCGCCACCATGTCGGCCTCGCCGGAGAAGTCGAGATTGACCTGTACCGTCGAGGTGCGGAACATCATGTCCAGCCCGAGCCTGCCTCTCGTCGGCATATAGCGCTGCATGATCTGATAGCGCGCTTTGGGCATGACCGGAGTCTCGGCTAGGGTCCATTTTGGCGAGAAGCCGAGCCCCAGAAACCCGATGCCGAACTCGCCGCCGATCTCCTTCACTTCGATGAGATGCTGGCGAAGTTCCTCATGCGTCTCGTGCAGCGTCGCGTGCGGCGCGCCGGAGAGCTCCAGCTGACCGCCTGGTTCGAGGCTGATGATGCCGCCCTTGGGGCAAGCGGCGCGGCGCAGCGCAATGACGTTCCCCTGCTCAAGCACTCCATCCCAACCGAAACGGTCTTTCAGGCCCTGAAGCAGGGCGGCAATGCCGCGCTCGCCCGCATAGGGAACCGGCATGTGGCCGCGCTGGTAGAAGCCGAATTTCTCGTGCTCGGTGCCAATGCGCCAATCCCGCATCGGCTTCGAGCCTGCTTCGAGATAAGCGACGAGCTCGTCCCGCGACTCGATGGTCGGGCCTTGCGGCCCAGCTACGCGTGTCGACATGGGGAGGAACTCCGCTCGATTTCACGGCTCGGTTTGAGGCGCTCCTAGCACGTTTGCGCCTCGGCGAACATGGCAGGGTCAGGAACGCCAGTCACCGATCGTGGCGTTGACAAGGGCCAGGGCGGCGACCGCCGCGGTATCGGCCCGCATCAATCTTGGCCCAAGCGAGATCGGCAGGACAAACGGCTGGCTGAGTAGCAGCGCCCTCTCCTCCTCTGCAAATCCGCCCTCAGGTCCGATCAGCACAGCAAAGGGGCGCGGGCGTTCGGCGGAGAGCGCGGCAAGTGGCGAGGCGTGAGGCGCAGCTTCATCGGCAAAGACGAGGAGCCGGTCAGGATCCCAGGTTTCAAGCACCGAGGACAGGGTCCCCGGCTCTCCCACCTCGGGCACCCATAGGATGCCGCATTGCTCGGCCGCCTCGATGGCATTGGCGGTGAGCCGTGCTGTATTGACGCGCTGGGCCACGGTGCGGCGGGTGATCACGGGCTTGAGCAAGCGCGCGCCCATCTCCGTCCCCTTCTGCGCCACATAGTCGAGGCGCGCCCGTTTCAGTGGCGCGAACAAATAGTGCAGGTCAGGTCCCTTGATTTGCGGGCGCGTCTGCTCTGCAAGCACGATCGTCGCCCGTTTTTTGATCGCCGCGCTCAATGACCCGCTCCACTCGCCATCCTCGCCGTTGAACAGGAGGACGCCGTCCCCGGCCTTGCATCGTAGCACGTTGATGAGGTAGTGCGCCTGTGGGGGGTCAAGTTCGACGCTTGCGCCGGCGGCGAGCCGGGACGTGACGAAGAGCCGCTGAGGCTTGGACGGCATCGGTGCTTTCGTCCTCATCGAGGTGAGCGCAACAGGGTGACGAGGTCGGAAGACATGCCACGTCCGGTGGCCGAAGGCAAAACAGGCGCTGTGGCCGATGCGCGCGCGGCGAACCTCGTCGACCGCTCGGCGCCGGCGGCGCTCCTTCCCTATTTGCGGCTTGCCCGGGTCGACCGCCCGACCGGCTTCTGGCTCCTCGCCATCCCCTGCTTCTGGTCGGTGGCACTCGCGACGCGCAGCATCGGCGCCGATTATCCAGACCCCTGGTTCCTGGTGCTATTCGGCATCGGCGCCATCGTGATGCGCGCCGCCGGCTGCACCTATAACGACATCGTCGACAAGGACATCGACGCGCAGGTCGCGCGCACACAAAGCCGCCCGCTGCCGAGCGGACAGATCACAGAAAAGGCCGCCACACTCTTCATGCTGGTGCTCTGCCTCGTGGGGCTTGCGGTGCTGCTATCATTCAATGACGTAACCATTCTGCTCGGGCTCGCTGTCGTCCCCATCGTGGCGCTCTATCCTCTGATGAAGCGCTACAGCTTTTGGCCGCAGGCGGTGCTTGGGCTTGCCTTCAATTGGGGGGCGCTGCTCGGCTACGCCGCCGTGCTCGGGCGGCTCGAATGGGCCGCGGCAGTGCTCTATGGCGGAGCCGTTGCTTGGACCATCGGCTACGACACCATCTATGCCCACCAGGACCGAGAGGACGATGCGCTGCTTGGGCTGAAATCGACGGCGCTCAAATTCGGGCGGGCGACGGAGCTCTGGCTGTCCGGATTTTACGCGCTCGCTTGGGCAGGTATTACGGTTGCCGGGCTGCTCGCCGGTGCTGAGATCGTGTTTCTGGTTGGCATGGGCGCCGCCGGTGCCCATCTCTTCTGGCAAGTGGCCACGCTCGACATCGACGATCCGCAAAATTGCCTGAGCCGTTTCCGCTCTAATCGCGATTTCGGTTTTATCGTGTTCGCGGCGATCGTGCTCGACCTGGTTTTCGCTTCGCGATTCTAGGCCCGAAAAATGCATCGGGCCCCAGAGCTTTTTGCCCTGGGACATGGATGACGCCTTGCTGTTAGCTTCCTTAAGAACGACCTTGGAGAGCCTTTATTGCCACGATCCTGCCATAGAAGTTATCCGAACGGCTTAATAGACGTCGTTAATGTCAGGTATCCGGCACTTCCCGCCGACATGGTTTAGAGAGTCTTTTCGAGCCCCAAGATGACCGCCCTTTCCCAAACAAGCGCTCCTCCTCATTCACTCGACGAGGACTTTCGCTTGCTGAAGGATGCGGTGCAGGCGGCTGGCGAGCTCGCCCATAGCTATTTCCGCCAGGACCTCGCGGTGCAGACGAAGCTCGACGGCACCGAGGTGAGCGAGGCGGATCTCGCAGTCGACGCTGCGCTCAAACGCACGCTGCTCGGTGGCAGGCCGAATTATGGCTGGCTGTCGGAAGAGACCGAGGACGACCCCAACCGGCTCGAGCAGCGCTTCGTGTGGATGGTCGACCCCATCGACGGCACCAACGCATTTCTCCGGCACATACCGGAATGGACCATATCAGCGGCGCTGGTGCAGGAGGGAAAGCCGGTGCTCGGCGCAGTGTTCAACCCGGCGACGGGCGAGTTCTTCCACGCCATCCAAGGGCAAGGCGCCTTCTTGAACGACAAGCCGATCAAAGTGGGCGACAGGGACACGCTCGAAGGCGCGCTGTTCATCGCGAGCGGCGGTCTGTTCAAGAAGCGCATCTGGAAGGAGCCATGGCCCGGCGTGGAATCGCGCTGGGTCAATTCCGTCGCCTACCGGCTCGCGCTCGTCGCCGCCGGCCGCGCCGACGCGACCGTGTCGCTTTCGGCCAAATGCGAGTGGGATTTGGCGGCCGGCGTGCTGCTGGTCGAGGAGGCCGGCGGCGTGGTCACCGATCATCACGGGCACCCCTTCCGCTTCAATCTGCCGATTCCCCGCTTCCCGAGCCTAGTCGCCGCGCCGCCAAAACTCCACGCCAAGCTCATCGAGCGCACGAGCCGCGTAGACCTTTGAGGCCGTTTCAGTTAAGTCCCGGCCCCAAAAGAGAAAGAACAGCAGGACCGATCATGGCGGCAAAGGACGGAGCAAAGACCGGCACGCGGCAGCTCTTGCATCTCGTATTTGGCGGCGAACTCACGGCGCTCGACAAAGTCGAGTTCTCTGACTTGAAGGCGCTCGATATCGTCGGCATCTATTCGAACTATGCCGAAGCCTACGCGGCGTGGCGCGACGCGGTGCAGCGGAGCGTGGATCACGCCCATATGCGCTATTTCATCGTGCACCTGCACCGGCTGCTCGATCCTGAGACGGAAAGCGGCGCTACAGCCAAGGCTTAGGCGACAAAGCGCCTGCGGTTTTTCGCCTTAAAGCCTTCTCGTCTGGCATGCTAGAAAGTCCCCGCCGGGGCGTGGCCTTGAAGCCAAAACCGGCGGAATCGGGGAAGCGCTTGAAAGATCAACTGTTCAGCGACGCGAGAACGGTAACGCGGAGCGCTGACGAGCTCCAGACCCACAACTACTCGACGGGCGAGATCGTTATGCGCATCTGGCGGGAGCATTTACGCCCGCGCCTCGGCCTGTTGCTGCTCGCGAGCATCGCCATGATCCTAACCGCGGCGACCACCGGCGCCATCCCCTTCCTCATCCGGGTCACCGCCGACGACGTGTTCGTCGCCAAGAATCAGCAGATGATCTATTGGGTGACCGCCGGCATCGTCGGGGTGACTATCGTCAAGGCAATTTCTGAATATGTTGCCGACGTGACGGTCGCCTATCTCGGCCACCGCTTCATCGCCGATCTCCGCATCGACATGTTCGCCAAGCTCGCCGGCGCAGACCTGAGCTTCATCCAAACCGTGCATTCGGGGCGGTTGCTCTCAGGCTTTCTCAACGACGCAAATCTGCTGCGGCAAACGGCGAGCCGCTCGATCGTCACGCTCGGCGAGAACTATCTCAAGGTCATCATCCTCGTCGCCATCATGTTCTACATGGATGCGCGGTTCGCCTTCCTGATCTTGCTGTTCATGCCCATCGCCTGGTTCCTGCTCGGGCGCCAGCGCCGCAAGATGCGGAAATCGACCACAAAGTCGCTGCAGGAGACCGGAGATCTCTCGGCGCTGATCACCCAGACCTTGCGCGGCATGCGCGTGGTGCGCGCCTACCGGCAAGAACATCGGGAAGAAACCCGCGCTGCGCACACCATAAACCGGGCGCTCGAATTCACCATGCGCGGCACGCGCGCCCGCGCCATGTCCAGCCCTTCGGTCGAACTCCTCACCGGCTTAGGCTTTGCGCTGGCCATCTATTTCGCCGGCACCAAGGGCATCCGGGGCGACCTCACGCTCGGCCAGTTCATGGGCTTCATGACTTCGGCGCTCTTGCTTTACGCGCCGTTGAAGAGCGCCGCCACGCTGCAAACCAGTCTGCAGGAAGGGGTGGCGGCGGCAAACCGCGTCTTCGGTATCGTCGACCGGCAGACCCGGCTCGTGGAGGCAGCCGACGCCAAGCCGCTCGTGTTGAAGCGCGGGCAGATCGAATTCGACAATGTATCGTTTGCCTACGAGCCCAACACCCTCGTGCTCAAAGGTGTGAGCCTCACCGTTCCTTCCGGGCGCACCGTGGCGCTGGTCGGCCCGTCCGGCTCTGGCAAGAGCACGCTGGTCAACCTTACCTTGCGTTTCTTTGATCCGGAGCGCGGCAAGGTGCTGATCGAGGGGCAGGACATCGCCCATGCGACGATCGCCTCGCTCCGCGACGCCATCGGGCTCGTGACCCAAGACCCGGTGCTGTTCGACGACACAATCCGCGCCAATATCGCTTACGGCACCAAGCCTGAGGATGAAGCGCAAGTCATCGCCGCCGCCAAGGCCGCCGCCGCGCATGATTTCATCCTGAGCCTGCCGAAGGGCTACGACACCCGTGTGGGCGAAGCTGGCTCGCTGCTCTCCGGCGGCGAGCGCCAGCGCATCGCCATCGCCAGGGCCGTCTACAAGGACGCGCCGATCTTGCTGCTCGACGAGCCGACAAGCTCGCTCGACAGCGAAGCCGAGGCCAAGGTGCAGACCGCCCTCGAGGGACTGATGCACGGCCGCACCGTGCTGATGATCGCCCACCGGCTCTCCACGGTGAAAAAGGCCGACCTCATCTGCGTGCTCGATCAAGGGCGCATCGTCGAGATTGGCCGTCACGACGAGCTTGTCGCCAAAGGCGGGCTCTATACCCGCCTGCATAAGACCCAGTTCGGCATCGACGGAGGCCACGCGTCGGAAGGCGAAAACGGCAGTGCTGGTGATGTTGGCGCCGAAGACGCCGGCGTCGAAGACGCCAGCGTCGATGACGCCGACGACGGAGGCGCCGTCGCCGTGGTCGGACGCTAGGCAAGCGCGCATCCGCATGGCAAAGCGGCTGTTCTCCTCCAGGCCTGTGGTCGCTTTCGGCAGCGCAGTCGCCGCGGCTTATATCCGCCTCGTCTACAATACGTGCGAGGTCAGGCGCGATCCCGCCGACACCGACGCCAAGCTTTTCTCGGAGCATCCGCAAATCTTCGCCATGTGGCATGGGCAGTTCGGCATGCTGCCGAAGATCAAGCCTGACCGCCCGGCCGACGTCGCCGCCATGGTGGCGCGCCACGGCGACGCCGAACTGATCGCGGCGGTACTCCAACGCTTCGACATGAAGCTGATCAGAGGCGCGGGAGCAGGCCCCAGACGCCGCAATCGTGGCGGCGCCACGGCGCTCCGGAGCGCACTCAAGGCGCTAGAGCGGGGCACCACGGTCGCCATGACCGCCGACTTTTTTCCCGGGCCGGCACGGAAGGCGGGTGACGGCATCGTCATCCTCGCGAAACTCTCCGGACGGCCGGTGGTGCCATCCGCCATGGCTACGAGCCGGTTCATCGCCGTCAAGTCGTGGAGCAGGTTCACCATCAACCTGCCCTTCTCCAAGCTTGGCATCGTGGTCGGCGATCCGGTAAGGGTGGCCGAGGATGCCGATTCGACAGCGCTGGAAGCTGCCCGTATCGCGGTGGAGCGCGGGCTCAACCAAGCGACCGCGCGTGCCTATGACCTCGCCGGGGCCATCGATCCATTGTCACCAATAGCTCAAGTCCCCAAGCCCGACTTCGCCATTAGGGCGTATCGCGCGCTGACCCGCTACGCCGCGCCATTCGCCCCGGTGATGCTCGCCTGGCGTACGCGTATCGGTAAAGAGGAGCCCGCAAGCCGGCCGGAGCGCTACGGAGTGGCGAGCGTGCCGCGCCCGCCAGGCTTTGTCGTCTGGTTCCATGCCGCGAGCGTCGGGGAAGCGAATGCCGTGCTGCCGCTGATCGAGATGATCGCAATCGAGCATCCGGAGATCAGCCAACTGCTCACCACCGGCACGGTAACTTCGGCGAATCTTGCCCGTAAGCGGCTGCCCAAGGGCGCGGTGCATCAATATGTGCCGCTCGACAACCAGGATTATGTGCGGCGATTCCTGGAGCATTGGCGGCCGGACCTCGCGATCTTCGTCGAATCGGAGATCTGGCCGAACCTCGTGCTGGAGACCAACGCGCTGCAAATTCCACTCGTGCTCGTCAACGGCCGCATGTCGTTTCGCTCCTTCCGCCGCTGGCGCGATCGCCCCGGCTTGAGCCATCCGCTGTTCTCGGCCTTCAGCCTGGTGCTCGCCCAGAACGAGCGCATGGCGCAACGTTTCACTGCGCTCGGGACGCCGCGCGCAGTGCCGGTCGGCAATCTCAAGGCAGACGCCCCGCCGCCGCCGGTAGACTTGGCCGGGCACAAGAAGCTCTCCGCCGTGCTTGCCGGCCGCACGCTATGGCTTGCCGCGAGCACCCATCCTGGCGAGGACGACATAGCCGCTGCTGCCCATCTCGCCATGAAAGGGGCGCGCTCCGACCTCCTCACCATTATCGTGCCGCGCCATCCGGAGCGAGGTCCGTTCATCGCCAAGCTGCTCGCCGCGGCTAACCTCAAAGTTGCGCTGCGCTCCGAAGGCAAACTGCCTGAGGCCAGCACCGATATCTATATCGCCGATACCATCGGCGAACTTGGGCTGTTCTATAGTCTCGTGCCGGTCGCCTTTGTCGGCGGCTCGCTCGTGCCCCATGGCGGACAGAACCCGGTGGAGGCGATCAAGCTCGGCGCTGGCGTCATAACCGGCCCGCACTGGCGGAATTTTGCCGACGCCTACGAGGAGCTGTTTAGGTCAGGCGGCGCGGTACAGGTGAGCGATGCCCATGGACTTGCCACGGCGGCGCTGCTTCTGCTCGAAGATGCGCAGGCGCGGGCACGCATGATGGCCCGCGCCGAGGGTGCGCTCACACGCATGAGCGGCGCGCTGCCCCGTACCATCGCCGAGCTTGAGCGATTCCTGCCGCCGAAGGCCACGCTGCAACATGTCTCTTAGGGCTCCTTTTTGGTGGTATCGAAAGCGAGGCGCGCTCGCCTCGGCGCTTGCGCCGCTCGGCACGTTTTATGGGCGCATGGCCGAGCGGAAGGCTGCGCAGGTCGAGCCTTACCGCTCGCGGCTTCCCGTCATCTGCATCGGCAATTTCACCGCTGGCGGCGGCGGCAAGACGCCGACTACGATTGCCGTCGCCGAGGTGCTGAAGGGCGCGGGCGAGCGCCCCTGCTTCCTGACGCGCGGCTATGGTGGAAAGGCGGAAGGCCCGGTACTCGTCACAAAGGGACAGAGCGCAGCAGAAATCGGCGACGAGACGCTGCTCTTGCAAGCCCATGCGCCGACCGTGGTCTCGGCGGACCGCGCAGCAGGCGCCAAGCTGATCGAGTGCACCGACGCGACCGTCATCGTCATGGATGACGGGTTCCAGAACCCGCAACTTGCCAAGGATTTTAGCCTGATTGTGGTCGACTCTAATGCCGGGCTTGGCAATCGGCTCGTGATGCCCGCAGGACCTTTGCGCGCGCCGCTCGACAAACAAATGCCGCGCGCCGACGTTTTGCTCCTCATCGGCGACGGCAGCAGGGCGGCGCCGCTTGCCAAGATCTTCGAGGCGGCGATCAAGCCGGTATTGAAGGCGCGCATGACGCCGCGTGGCGACGCGAGGTGGCTCGGCGTTCTGCCGGTGATCGGATTCGCCGGCATCGCCAATCCCAAGAAATTCTACGACACTCTGTCGCAGAATGGAGCACGGCTCTCAGGCACGCGCTCCTTTCCGGACCATCACTCCTACACCGAGCGTCAGGCGGAGCGGCTGCTCAGATGGGCGCGGGAATGGAACGCCATGCTGGTCACCACCGAGAAGGACTGGGTGCGTCTGCCAGAGGACGACGGCACGGCGTTGAGCGAGCTCAGGTTCCGCTCGCGGCCGCTGCTCATCGCCATCGAGTTTGGCGACGGCAACAGGCTGAAGCGGCTGCTGGTCGAAGCCATCGAAAAGCGAAGACAGGGCTAACCGACTCTTCGTCATGCCTGGCCTTGTGCCGGGCATCCACGTTTTTTTGCACAGCAACATGCAAAGACGTGGATGCTGGGACAAGCCCGGCCATGACCAGATCATTTGTGGCTGCTGTATTAGGCAGCAGGTGTGGAGTGTATCTCGCGATAGCGCTTCAGAGAGGCGGCGGCGTCAACATAGGCCTCCTGCAGCTCGACACTCCAATAGCGCAGATCCGCGAGCGGAATGGTGCGCCCGGTGACGGCGCAGTGCACGAAGTCGCCGGGCGTCAGCACCTGCACCTCGCCGTCGAGATATCTGAGCTTGGCTTCGCCCTTGAAGCCAATGTTGCGTTCGAAGCGATTCATCAAGGCTGTGCTTCGCCTCATGTCGAATTGCGCTGTTTCACCATAGCGTCGGCTCAACCTCGAGGCCAGCGCTCTTACAACAATGTGCCCTGCTTTTCGTCGCGCGCGCGCACACGCTTCGGACGTGTTGCCGCCTCGCGGTCGCCACCTTCGACTTCTGCAGGTACATGGCCATCGGCGAACTCGATGTCCAGATGCTCGCCGGCGCTCACCTCGGCCGCACGGCGGAGCATGCGCCCTTCAGCGTCGCGCACCAAGGCAAAGCCACGCGCGAGCACATTGTGATAGCCAAGCGAGTTGAGAAGCTGGGTGCGCGTATCAATCCGCTGGCGCGACCGCGCGATAAGTGAGCTCAGCGCGCGCCTTCCCGAGCGGTCGAGGCCGGTGAGCTGGTCGCGCCGTCCCCGCGCCGCGTTGCGCACAAGATGTGGTCTGAGCCGTGTCGCGGAACGCGCCAAGGCGACGCGATGAGCGTGCGCGTTGGCGTGGAGCGCCCGGCCTAACCTCGCGCTCGCCCCATCGAAGCGCTGGCGGGGCAACGCCAGAATCTCGCTCCGTCGGGGGAGGCCGCGGGCGAGAGCCAGCAGTAAATTCCGCTCTGCCTCCACCCGCCGTCGCAGGCAGCTCGCCACGCGAAGCCCGAAGCTCGTCACCTGGATATGCAGATCGGCGCGGACCGGAACGGCGCGCTCGGCGGCCGCCGTCGGGGTCGGGGCGCGGAAATCGGCGACGAGGTCGATGATGGTCCAGTCGGTCTCGTGCCCCACCGCGGAGATGAGCGGAATGGTGCTCGCCACGACGGCGCGAGCCACGATCTCCTCGTCAAAGCCCCAGAGGTCCTCGAGGCTGCCGCCGCCACGCGCCACGATGATGAGGTCCGGACGCGGCACGGCGGCGCCGACGATCAGCCCATTGAAGCCGTGAATGGCGGCCGCAACTTCAATCGCGCAGGTCTCGCCCTGCACCCTGACCGGCCAGACCAGCACATGGCAGGGGAAGCGGTCGGCGAGCCTATGTAGAATGTCGCGGATCACGGCGCCAGTGGGAGACGTCACGACACCGACGATGCGCGGCAGGTAGGGCAGCGACAGCTTGCGATGCGCATCGAACAGGCCTTCGGCGGCGAGCAGGCGCTTGCGCCGCTCGAGCAGCGCCATCAGCGCGCCGATACCGGCGGGCACTAGATCGTCGATGACGACCTGATATTTCGATTTGTCGGGATAGGTGGTAACGCGCCCCTTGACGACCACCTCTAGCCCCTGCTCAGGCTTGAACTTGAGCCGCTGAAAGGTGCTGCGCCAGATCACCGCCTCGATCGCGGCCTTCTCGTCCTTCAAAGTGAAATAGCAATGGCCGGAGCTATGCTGGCCTTTGAAGCCTGAGATCTCGCCGCGAAGGCGCACCAGACCATAGGCCTCCTCCACGGTGCGCTTCAGCGCGAAGGCAAGCTCCGAGACGCTATATTCGACGAGATTGGTCGCGGCTTGATTTGTGTTGCGATCGGCCATTCCAACCCATGCTTCCATTTTGCTTGCCCCGCCAGCGTGCTAGGGAGGCAGCCTGTTACACCGGAGCTTTACCGCATTGAACGTGCTGTTGATAGGTGGAGGCGGCCGCGAGCACGCACTCGCGTGGAAGCTCAAGCAAAGCCCCCTGCTCGACACGCTCTATTGCGCGCCGGGCAATGCCGGGATCGCCGAACTCGCGGAGATCGTGATGCTGGATGTCAGCGATCACGCCGCGGTGGCGCGCTTCTGCAAGGACAAGCTCATCGGCCTCGTGGTCATCGGGCCTGAGGCGCCGCTCGTCGCAGGGCTCACCGACGACCTGGAAGCGCAAGGCATCAAGGTGTTCGGGCCGTCGAAGGAAGCGGCAAGGCTCGAAGGCTCCAAAGGCTTCACCAAGGATTTGTGCGCGCGGGCTGTTATCCCGACCGCTGCCTACGCCCGATTCTCTGACGCGCGCGCAGCAAAGACTTACGCGGCGCGGCAGAAGCTTCCCATCGTGATCAAGGCTGATGGGCTCGCCGCCGGCAAGGGCGTGACCATCGCCGAAACGAAGGCCGAGGCCGAAGCCGCAATCGACGCCTGCTTCTCCGGCGCGTTCGGCGCAGCGGGATCAAAGGTGGTGATCGAGGAGTTCCTGCGTGGCGAGGAAGCGAGCTTCTTCGCATTGATGGATGGAACCACCACGCGCCCGCTCGCCACGGCGCAGGATCACAAGCGGGCATTCGACGGCGACCAGGGACCGAATACCGGCGGCATGGGCGCCTTTTCGCCGGCGGCGATCATGACGCCCGAGCTTTGTCGTCGCACCATGACCGAAATCATCGAGCCGACCGTGCGCGCCCTGGCGGAGGCCGGCACACCGTTCAAGGGCGCGCTCTATGCCGGGTTGATGATCGAGGACGGCGCACCGAAGCTCATCGAATACAATGTCCGCTTCGGCGATCCCGAGTGCCAGGTTCTGATGCTGCGGCTCAAGTCGGACCTGCTGCCAGCGCTGCTCGCCACCGCGGAGGGAGGGCTCGACCACATCACGCTTGAATGGCGCGACGAGCCGGCGCTTTGCGTGGTCATGGCGGCGAAGGGCTATCCAGGCGCCTACGCCAAGGGCTCGGAGATCAAAGGTCTCGCCGCGGCTGCGCGCGATCCGGACGTTCAGATTTTTCACGCCAGCACCAAGCGCGATGGCAACCGCATTCTCGCCGACGGCGGCCGCGTTCTCGGCGTCACCGCGAGCGGCAAGGACATCAGCCAAGCGCAGGCGCGCGCGTATGCCGCCATCGACAAGATCGACTGGCCGGGAGGTTTTTGCCGCCGCGATATTGGTTGGCGGGCGGTTAAGCATGAGAAAGTAAGCTGAATCGCGTATGCTGGTCATTGCGGCGTCGGCCTGCCGCGCTTACCTTTTGCAGCGACCCTGAACGCATATCGGAGAGCCTGATGGCGGACCGCATGAGAAAAATCGCTCACCTCTTGGCCGGCGCTGCCGCGATCGCGCTTACCCTTGGCAGCTCGCCAGCGAGCGCGGCACCGCTCGCCGCACAGGGCATTGCCCGCCCCGATCCCATGGTCGAGCCAGCCCAAGTCTTCAAGCGCGGGCGTCCGCCAATTTATCCCTATTACTACGCGCCCCCACGCGGTCCCGGAGGCTGGAGCTTCTATTTCGGGCCTGTGCCCTACGCCAAGGGCGACTTCGAAGTGCAGGCGCTCCAGAGGTCCTACCCGCAGACCAACTGGCCGCCGAGCATGCGCGCTTGGACTCCGCAGTCGGGGTTCTAACCGCCACTCTCGACCCTCGCGTTGGGCTCTTGAGCCGTCAGTGGCTTGAGGCGTCTATCTCGCCATGAACATCTTCCGCCTCTACGCCCGCGTGCTCGGCCTGCTCGGTTCGCAGATGCGGCTCGGCTTGGTGCTCGCGCTCGCCAATGTGGCGCTCGCGACAGCAGGGCTCGCCGAGCCGGTGCTGTTCGGCCGCATCATCGACGCGCTGGCGAGCGCACAAGGCGCAGGCGGCGCGCCAGACTGGCCGAAGCTCACGCCGCTCGTCGCCGCCTGGGTCGGCTTCGGGCTGTTCCTGATCATCTGCGGGGCGCTCGTCGCTCTCTACGCCGACAAGCTCGCGCATAAACGCCGCCAAGTGGTGCTGTCGGATTATTTCGAGCACGTGCTCCAGCTGCCGCTGAGCTTCCACGGCGCCACCCATTCCGGGCGGCTGATGAAGGTGATGCTTACCGGCACCGACACGCTGTGGTGGCTGTGGCTCGGCTTCTTCCGCGAGCACCTCGCCGCTATCGTGTCCATCGCCGTGCTTTTGCCGCTGTCGCTTTATCTCAATTGGCGGCTCGGCCTCCTGCTCATCGGATTGTCGCTCATCTTCCTGGTCCTCACCATGTTCGTGCTGCACAAGACCGAAGCCATGCAGAAATCGGTGGAACGCTATTACTCGGACCTCGCCGAGCGGGCGTCGGACACGCTTGGCAATGTCGCGCTGGTGCAGAGCTTTACCCGCGTGGAGGACGAGGTGCGCGAATTGCGCCAGGTGGTGGACCGGCTGCTCGGTGCGCAGATGCCTGTGCTCTCCTGGTGGGCGGTCGTCTCCACCATCACCAAGGCCTCCACCACGCTCACCATGCTCGCGATCCTGATCGTCGGGCTGTTCCTGTTCGCGCAGGGCAAGACCACGATCGGCGGCATCGTGATGTTCATGAGCTTCGCCGGCATGCTGATCCAGCGGCTCGAGCAGGCGGCACGGTTCGTCAATTCCATCTTCATGAATGTGCCGAGGCTCGAGGAGTTCTTCGGCGTGCTCGACACCACCACCTCGGTAAAGGACCGCAAGAACGCGGTGACGCTCAAGAAGGTGCGCGGCGATGTTGCCTTCGAGGGCGTTACCTTCTCCTATGACGGCAAGAGTCCGGCGGTCAAGGATCTCACCTTCAGCGCGGAGCCAGGCGAGACCATCGCGCTGGTGGGCGCCACCGGCGCCGGCAAATCGACGGCGCTGGCGCTCCTCTACCGCGTCTACGCTCCGCAATCGGGAAAGATTCGCATCGATGGCCGCGACATCCGCGACATCAAGCTTGTGAGTCTTCGCCGCAACATCGGCGTGATCTTCCAGGAGCCGCTGCTGTTTAATCGCTCGATCGCCGAGAATCTGCGCGTGGGCAATCCGGAAGCGACTGATGAGGAAATCTTGGCCGCCTGCAAGCGGGCCGAGGCGCTCGACTTCATCGAGCGTCAGGGGGACGGGCTGAATGCTAATGTCGGCGAGCGCGGCAGGATGCTCTCCGGCGGGGAGCGTCAGCGGCTGTCGATCGCACGAGCGCTGCTCAAGGACCCGCCGGTCCTGATCCTCGATGAGGCGACGAGCGCGCTCGATGCGGCGACCGAGGCGAAGGTGACGCATGCGCTCAACGAGGTGATGAAGGGCCGCACCACCTTCGTCATCGCCCATCGGCTAGCCACAGTGCGGAACGCCACGCGCATCCTCGTGTTCGACCGCGGCCGCGTCGTCGAGAGCGGCAGCTTCGACGAGCTGGTGAAGATGGGCGGCGTGTTCGCCAAATTGGCAGCGGCGCAGTTCCTTGCCCCGGCAGCGTCGTAGCGGGAGTCACCGCCGGCTAGCGAAAAAGCGTTTCAGCAGCTCGGCGGCGCGCGCCTCGCCCATGCCGCCATAGACCTCGGGCGCGTGATGGCAGGTGGCTTGGGCAAACAGCCTCGGGCCATGCTCGACGGCGCCGCCCTTCGGATCTGGCGCGCCAAAATAGAGCCTGCGAATTCGGGCAAAGGAGATGGCGGCGGCGCACATGGCGCAAGGCTCGAGCGTGACGTAGAGGTCGCACGCGTTGAGCCGCTCGCTGCCGAGCTTGGCGCAAGCCTCACGGATGGCCAGCAGCTCCGCATGGGCGGTGGAATCGCGAAGCCGAAGGGTGCGGTTGCCGGCACGGGCAAGCACCTCTCCGGACGCGCTCACCACCACGGCGCCGATGGGCACCTCGCCCAAAAGGCCGGCGGCCTCGGCCTCGGCTAGCGCCAGGTCCATGGGCCGCTTGCTTGGGCTCGCCACATCTGCAAGCTTTTCTCTCGTCATGGGGGCGACGTTGCGCGCAACGCGAAAACAAGGTCAAGGGGCGAAGCCGGCGCCGGTAAAGGCCGAGCCGATGCGCATCGCCAAGGCGATGGCCCATGCAGGGCTCTGCTCCCGCCGCGACGCGGAAAGGTGGATCGAACAGGGCCGGGTCGCGGTCAACGGGGCGGTGCTAACCACTCCGGCCTATGTTGTGAAGCCCTGCGACAAGGTCACCGTCGATGGCAAGCCGCTGCCCGTCGCGGAAGCGCCGCGGCTCTGGCGCCATCACAAGCCGAAGGGCCTCGTGACCAGCCACAAGGACCCGCAAGGGCGCAAGACTGTGTTCGAGGCGCTTCCCTCGGAATTGCCGCGCGTGGTCTCGGTGGGAAGGCTCGACTTCAACACCGAAGGGCTCCTGCTGCTCACCACCGATGGCGCGCTTGCGCGGCACCTCGAGCTGCCCGCCACCGGCTGGCTCCGGCGCTATCGCGTGCGGGCGCACGGCAAGGTGACGCAAGCCGACCTCGACCGGCTGGCGAAGGGTATCACCATTGACGGCGTGCAGTACGGACCGGTGGAAGCGAGGATCGATCGCGAGCAAGGCGGCAATGTGTGGCTAACGCTCGGCCTGCGGGAAGGCAAGAACCGCGAGGTGAAGCGGCTCGCCGAATCTCTGGGGCTCACCGTAAACCGCCTGATCCGCGTGTCCTTCGGACCGTTCGCGCTCGGCGACTTGGCCCCTGGCGAGGTGAGCGAGGTGAAGCAACGCGTGCTCAAGGAGCAACTGGGCGCGAAGCTCTCCGCGACTTTGGGACTCGGTGCGCGGCCTGTGCAGCGTTCAAAGCGACGGCCCGCGGAGTGCCCATGAGAATCGTCGCCGGCAAATTCAGGAGCGCGCACATCGAGGCTCCAAAGGGGCTCGCCACGCGGCCGACATCTGACAAAGTGCGCCAGGCGATTTTCAATGTGCTCGAGCACGGCGCACCCGGCGTCGATTTCGCAGGGGCCCGCGTGCTCGATCTCTTTGCTGGCTCCGGTGCGCTCGGGCTCGAGGCGTTGTCGCGCGGCGCTTGCTTCTGTTTGTTCGTGGAGGAGAGCGCGGAGGCGCGCGTAGCTATCCGCCGCAATGTCGAGGTGCTGCATCTGACCGGCGTGACCAAGATCTGGCGGCGCGACGCGACCAGGCTCGGCGAGGCTGGCACGATGCAGCCTTTCGACCTCATCTTCCTCGACCCGCCTTACGGCAAGGACCTCGGCACGCGGGCGCTGCACTCGGCCGCTTCCGGCGGCTGGAGCAGAGAGAGCGCGGTGGCGGTTTTGGAGGAGCGCGCCGATGCGGACGTCGAGGTTCCCGAAAGCTTCGAGGCGATCGACACGCACATTTACGGAGATACTAAAATTATCGTGATGCGGGCTCTTCCGGCGCTCCATCGCCCGCGCGCCGATGGCTCGCGTCAAAGAGATATGCTTGAATGACCCGATATCCCGGGGGCGAAAGTGCCATGAAGCTGTTGAGAGTCCTGGGCTTTGCCTCTCTCCTTGCCGCGACGATCACACTGGTCGTGCTGCCGGCAAGCGCCTTCACGTCGGGCGGCTGGGAAGGTCAGGCCAACAACGACGAAAACGGCAGTTTCCGCGACTGCACCATGACCGCGGACTATGCCAACGGCATCACGCTCGCTTTCATCATCAGCCGCGACTACGGCTGGGGCCTCGTGCTCGCCAACGACAAATGGGACCTGCATGTCGGCAGCGACGAGGCGGTGACGCTGGCGATCGATCAGCTCGCCCCAATTCCGGGCGCCGCCAAGGTGGTGGATGTGCACGGCATCCTGATCCCCCTCGAGAACGCCGATCCGGTGGTGGATGCCATGCGCCGCGGCCACACGCTCTCGATCATCACGCCTGACGGAAAAGTGAGTTTCAAGCTTTCCGGCACGCGCGACGCGATCGCGGCGCTCGCCAATTGCGTGAGCGAACATCTGGAAGCCGAGAAGGCCGGCGGTATCGAGGCCAAGGCGCCGGGCGATAACAAGGACAACCGGGACAGGCTGTTCACGCCGAGCGAAGCTGCGGACTTTGCCTCGCGCCTACTCGCCGCAGCCGGCATCACCGATTATCAGATGGCCCCCCCTGACACGAACCCGATGCCGAGTTTCGACGTGGTCTGGACCTATGCGAACGGCATCGTCGCCGCGCTGGTCGGCTATAAGAACATGGGTGCGACTGATCTTGACGAGGAGGCCAATGTGGTGATGGCGGACGATGCCAAGAACTGCAAAGGCGATTTCACCTCCGGCAAGAAGATCAGCGAGCCGGAAGATGGAGTGAGCGTGAAGCGGCTGTACACAGCCTGCCGCTCCACCGGCAGGTCGGTCGAGATCCACTACACCTTGGTGAAGACGGAGAGCGGGCATCTGATCCAGATCGCCCATCTCAATATGGGCGACGCGACCGGCGACGTGGCCAATGCCGACAGCCCCTTCCTGCATGGCGCGGCGTTGCGCAGCTTCAAATAGCGGCGGGGCGGCAAACTTATCCCCGCCTCTCGGTGTGGCGTTAGACTCGCTCTATCGCTCCGGAGGAAGTCAGCGCCGCTGGAATAGCTTTTCGATATCGGCGAGCTTGAGCTCGACGTAAGTGGGCCGCCCGTGATTGCACTGGCCGGAGAACGGCGTCTCCTCCATGTCTCGGAGCAGCGCGTTCATCTCCGCGGCATTGAGTCGGCGTCCGGCGCGCACGCTACCGTGGCAGGCCATGGTCGACAGCACATGGTCTAGGCGCTCGGAGACGACGAGGCTCCCCTCGCCTTCTGCGAGCTCGTCGGCGAGATCGCGCATCAGCCCCTGAATGTTGCCCTGGCCGAGCAACGCCGGGACCTCGCGCACGATCACGGCAGACTGACCGAAGTTCTCCACCACGAGGCCGAGACGTTCGAGATCCTGAGCGGCGGCGGCGAGCCGCTCGGCGGCTTCGGCGTCAAGCTCGACGACTTCGGGGATCAACAGCATCTGGCGGGCGAGCCCGCCATTGGCAAAGGCCTTCTTCAGCCGCTCATAGACGAGGCGCTCATGCGCCGCGTGCTGATCGACGATGACCAGGGAATTTTCCGTCTCGGCGATGATGAAGGTGTGGTGCACCTGCGCCCGGGCGGCGCCGAGCGGATAGGCGACAGTGCTGTAGCCTTCTGTCTCAACATGGGCGGGGACACTTGGCGTGCCGATGGGCGCAAGCGGCGCCTGCGCCCGCTCGGCGAAGCCGAAGGCTCGGGGCGACAGGTGATGCGGCGTGAAGCCAGCAGACGGCCGCGTCATACGAGCAAGCGCCTCTTGCGAGAGGGTGGCCGTGGCGCGGTGCTGGACGCTACCAAGCGCCTCGTGCAAGGCGGTGACAATGAGAGAGCGTACGGCTTGCGCATCGCGAAATCTGAGCTCCGTCTTCGCCGGATGCACGTTGACGTCGACCTCGTCGGCAGGGAGCGTCAGGAACAGAGCAAGCATGGGATGCCGTCCATTCGGCACGAGGTCGCCATAGCCGGCGCGCACCGCGCCAGCGAGCAGCTTGTCGCGCACCGGCCTGCCGTTGACCACGAGGTACTGAGTGAGGCTGTTCGGGCGATGGAGCGTCGGCAGGCCGGCGAAGCCTTCTACCGCAATGGTGCCGCGCGCGGCGCGGACAGCAAGCGCGTCGGTGACGAACTCCTCGCCGAGGATGCGGCCAAGGCGCGGAAGGCCATGGTCAAGTAGCCCGGGCAAGCAAGGCTCAAGGCGCAAAGTGGTGCGGTCGCCTGTCATGAGGCTGAAGGCAATCTCTGGCTTGGCGAGCGCGAGCCGTTTGACCACGTCGGCGATGGCTGCGGTTTCGGCGCGCTCGGATTTCATGAACTTGAGTCGCGCTGGCGTTGCATAGAACAGATCGCGCACCTCGATGCGGGTGCCCTCGCCGATCGCCGCAGGCTTGAGCTCTGCCTTGCGGCCACCGTCGACCGCGATCTTATAAGCCGCATCGCCACCGCGGACACGGCTCATGATCTGAAGCCTCGCCACGGCGCCAATAGACGGCAGCGCCTCGCCGCGGAAACCAAGCGTGAGAATGGCGGAGAGATCGTCGTCCTGAAGCTTCGAGGTGGCGTGGCGCTCCACCGCAAGGGCGAGATCGTCGCGATCCATGCCGCAACCATCGTCGGTGACGCGGATCAGGCTCAAGCCGCCGCCATTCGCCACCACCTCAATGCGCGTGGCGCCGGAGTCGATCGCGTTCTCGATCAGCTCCTTGACGGCGCTTGCCGGGCGCTCGACGACCTCGCCTGCGGCGATGCGATTGACGAGATTCGGCGGCAGCTGGCGTATGGTCATCGCGGCCCTCAGGGATTTTCACGCGCCCAAATAGCGGCGGGTGATGACTTTACCCGATTCTACCGCAGGCTGGTCGAACGGGTCGACGCCCAACAGGTGGCCGGCGAGAATTGTCTCCAACATAAAGTGCATCATCAGGGCGCCAAGTGCGCGCTCGTCAAGCCGCTCAAGGTCGATCGTGCGCACTGGACGCCTGGCGGCGATCAGGGCTTCGGGAATGGCCTTTTGCTGAGCGGCCACCAGGTCGCCGGCGGCGTGGCCGGCGAGATATTCCGCATGGGCGGTCTTGGCGAGGTCCCGCATGACGCGCGGGCCGCTGCCGGCGCAAGTGTGGCGCACCACGGTGATGAGGTGCTGCGGCGCGCCGTCGAGATAAAGCTGGAGCTGGCTGTGCTGGTCGACGGGGCCCAGCGCTGCGACGGGCGTCGTTCCCTCACCTTGCTTGCCAAGGCTCTCGCCCCAGAGCTGTACATACCAGGCGGCGAAGCGCGACAGGCGGTCGCTATAGGGCAGCATCACGCTCGCCTTCACCCCGCGCTCTTTGGCCAGGCCGACAGCGACGGCGGCGCCGACTGCGGGCGCGAAGTCCTTGGGGGCACTTGCCGCGAGCAGTGCCTGCACGACCGCATGGGCGCCATCGCGCAACGCCTCCACGTCGAGGCCGCGGGCGAGTGCGGGCAAGAGCCCAACATTCGTAAGCGCCGCGTAGCGGCCGCCGATGTTTGGGTCATGAGGAAGCGTTGGGATGGACAACGACTCACAAAGATCTCGCAAGCCGTTGGTAGCGTTGCTGCGCGGCTCGGTGAGACCAAGGAAGAGCTCAGGAATGCGCTTGCCAAGCCCGGCTGCTCGCACCGCCTCGATGGCGGCGATGGTCTGAATCAGAGTTTCTGGCGTGTTGCCGGATTTGGAAATGGCC
>DASZGQ010000037.1:0-9812 GCA_035938735.1 Methyloceanibacter sp. | reverse complement strand
TTGTCCCGATTCATTAAAGGACACGCCCTCCCCAAATATGCCTAAGCTCGCGATTGTCATGATTACGGGAGTGGCATTGCTGTTCGCAGTGCTACTTGCGTGGAATGCCGAAGCGAAGACCGTGGCCGGAGCGGCCGTCATCGACGCCAAGACTTACTTGCCGATCGTTACGGAAGCCGGCTGCCGCCGTAATGCACCTTTGATTGGCGCCAACGGCTGGGCGCGTGGGACTCACCAAGTCTGCACCAAAAAGACTGGCTGCGTGTGTGCCCCTTGTTAACCTGAGGGAGCATCGGCGGCCTGACCGCCGCAGCGCATTTTCGGGGGCGCCTCGTTCGGCGTCCTCGTTTTTATTTCTGAAGGCGCAACCGCGCGATAAGCTTGGGTAGACTGAAGGAGGTGAGCTGCCGTGGCCACGGCTCGCGACGCGGAAGCTGATTTCAACCAAAGCCCGGCCTTTACCGACGTGAACCTGTTCACGTCCGATACCGTTTTGCGCGAGGCCGTCACGCGCGAGGGCGCCACCGATGCCGCTGAGAACCTCGCCGCCTTCGGGCGGATGGCCGGGAGCGCTGCGGCTGCCGATCTCGGGCGCCAGGCCAATGAGAACCCGCCCCGGCTTCGTGCCTTCGATGCGCAGGGACGCCGGATCGACCGGGTCGACTACCACCCGGCCTATCACCGGCTGATGGAGTTCAGCACGGCGCAAGGGCTACATTGCTCGCCCTGGGACTATCTAACGGCGGGGAGCGGTCCGCGGCCAGGAGCACATGTCGCAAGGTGCGCGGGCAGCTACATGGCGGCGCAGATGGAAGCCGGCCATTGCTGCCCGATCACCATGACCCACGCCGCCGTGGCCTCGCTCGTGCATGAACCGGTACTCGCCCGCACCGTACTGCCGAAGCTGCTCGCACGGAGCTACGATCCGCGCTTTGCTCCCTGGCAGAAGAAGCAGGCCATCACCATCGGCATGGGCATGACCGAGCGTCAGGGCGGCACCGACGTCCGCGCCAACACAACGTCAGCCGTTCCTCTCAACGGCTCAGGCGCGGGCAAAGGCTACGCCATTAGCGGCCACAAATGGTTTCTGTCGGCGCCGATGTCGGATGCGTTCCTGGTGCTGGCGCAGGCCAAAGGGGGGTTGTCCTGTTTTTTCATGCCGCGTTTTTCGCCTGACGGCTCGATCAACAAGCTGAGACTCGAGCGGCTCAAGGACAAGCTCGGCAACCGCTCCAACGCCTCGGCCGAAGTGAGCTTCGATCGCGCCGTCGGCTATCTCGTGAGCGAAGAGGGAAGAGGTGTCCCCACCATCATCGACATGGTCACGTTCACGAGGCTTGACTGCGCAGTGTCCTCGGCCGGGCTGATGCGACAGGCGCTCGCCCGCGCCATCCATCACGCGCAACATCGCAGTGTATTCCAGAAGCGGCTGATCGATCAGCCGCTGATGCTGCAGGTGCTCGCCGACATGGCGCTCGACGTCGAGGCCGCCACCGCGCTCGTTTTTCGCCTCGCTCGCGCTTTCGACGGACACGACGATCCGGATGAGATGGCCTATCGGCGACTGATGACGTCGGTCACCAAATATTGGGTGTGCAAGATCGCGCCGGCGCTCATTTTTGAGGCCATGGAGTGCCTTGGCGGCAATGCCTATGTGGAGGAGGGCGGCTTCCCGCTGCTCTATCGCGAGGCGCCGGTCAATGCCATCTGGGAGGGATCGGGCAACGTCATGTGCCTCGATGTCCTCCGTGCGGTCGAGCGCTCGCCGGAGACCCTGGAGCGGGTGCTTGCCACGATCGATGCAGCGAGCGGCGGCGAGCAACGATTGAAGTCTGCGGTGGATGGCGTGAGGATCATGCTCGCGGAAGCCGTGGGCGACCCGGCGAGAGCCCGGTCCGTGGTCGAACTGCTCGCGCTCACCGCGGCGGGCGCGCTGCTCCAGGCCCATGCTCCGCCGACGGTGAGCGACGCGTTCCTGGCGACAAGGCTGTATGGCGCCTTCAGGCACAGCTATGGCGTCGGGCTCGGTGGCGGCGATATTCACGGCATCGCCGCCCGCGCGGCGCCGATGCTTGCTTAAGCGCCCCCGGACTCGATCTTGGTCAAGGCCGTTCGGCGCTCAATCCGGCATATCAGGGCCACCCTTCGCCGACCAAGCTCGGCCGAAATTTCAATAAGTTGCAGTTTACGCCCGGGCGCGAATCACTGAGGATTGGCACGAGCGGTCTTCGGGGGGCGTCGTCAAGTGGGTGACGGCGCTGTCCGGAGGCATTTGTTGTCGCAGTGGATCGCAGTAACGGCGTCATAGGTTCGGTTAGGCGGAGGCTAAACCATGATGAGCTTGCCCTTCCTCCTATTTGCTTGCGGTCTCGGCGCGGCGTGGACGAGCCGACGCGAGGCAGCAATGGGGTTCTGGGTTGCCGGTGTGCTGGTGTTGCTGGTGTTGTTCCGGTTTCACGCCACGGACGTCCTGAATCTCGGACTGTAGTAGGAGAGTTCGTGTGACGGGCGACCTTTCGAGGCTGCTCAACGCCTTGGGGCTCGTCGCATGCGCTCAATTTGATGTTCGGTCCGCGGCCAAGTCACTATGGTCTTGCCATCCTCGGCGCCATGATTGGAGGCATGATTTCCGCGGACCAGGTGCGTCACTACATCGTTCCGGAAAGTGGCTCGTATGGCAACGCAATCTTCGGGCTGCATCTCTACACTTGGTCCTTGATCGCGTTCGCGACCGTCGTCGTGGGGAGCGGCGTCATGCTGCTGTTCGATCGCCAGTTTGGATCCCGCCGGGCCGCTGCCAACGCGGCTTGGTGTGCTGCTCCTGACGGCGGTAGCGCTGCTTACGCTGCTTGCCGTCGCTAACTTGGCCTCGACGCTTGCCATTGCGGCGTGGGACTTTGTCCCGAAGCACCCTCCGGCTATCTCATCTTCCATGAAAACCTGGGGGCTAGCGCGGCTCAAGTCGCCTTAGCCGGTCGAGCGCGCCTTGCAGGATGTAGGCCGCCGCCATGCGGTCCACGACATCTGCACGCCGCTTGCGCGAGGCGTCTGCCTCGATCAGATGACGCTCGACCGCTGCGGTGGAAAGCCTCTCGTCCCAGAACACCATGGGTACGGCGACATGGGCGGCGAGGTTTCGGGCAAAGGCGCGGGTCGATTGGGCGCGAGGACCTTCGGTGCCATCGAGGTTGAAGGGCATACCGATCACGAGCCCGCCAACCTGATTCATTTCAGCGACTTCGCGAATCGTCTTGGCGTCGGCGGTGAACTTGGTACGGCGGACCGTGTCGAATGGCGTGGCGACGCTGCGGGTCACATCGGACAACGCCATGCCGATAGTCTTGGTCCCGACGTCGAGCCCGAGCAGCCGGGCATCGCGCGCCAAGAGCGGCGGCAGATCTTCAATGGCAATGAGCCGAGCGTCGGTCACCGGGCAACGGGTTGCGGCACGGCTGCGAGGTTGTCAACTCGCTCCGCTTGCCTATAGTCCCCGGAGCCTCGAACTTTCCCTGGACACCCCATGCGCATCACCTGGTTCGGCCATTCCTGCTTTCGCATCGATACCGGCAAATCGATCATCCTGATCGACCCGTTCCTCACCGGGAACCCAACCTTCGAGGATTCGGGACGCACTGTGCGGGACGTGGCCAAGGGCGTAACTTACCCATGGGCACGAGGATCACGGCGATACCGTGGCGATCTGCAAGGAGATGGCGGCGCCGCTCATCGCGGTCTATGAGCTTGCAGTGCATATGGCGAGCCTGGGGGGTGCAGGAGATCGACCCCGGCAATACCGGCGGCACTCTTTACCATGAGGATTTCGAGCTCACTTTCGTGCCGGCCTGGCACTCCTCCGGAATTTTCCGCGAAGGCCGGTCGATCTATCTCGGCGCCTGTTGCGGTCTCATCATTGCAGCGCGCGAGGGCAAGACCGTTTACCTCATGGGCGACACCGCGATCTTTTCCGACATGGGACCGATCAACGAGATCTATCGGCCGCAAATCGGCATCGTGCCGATCGGGGACCGTTTCACCATGGGGGCGAAAACCGCCGCGCTACCGTCGTGGTGCCAAAAGTCGGTGTTCCCTTCGAGGCTTGAGCCGCCCAGCCCCTGAGGGGAGCGAAGGCCCAAGTTGAAGCCGCTCCGGGCCGGTGCTACAGGAGCGCTGACAAGAGTTTCATGTCCTGCCAGAGTCCGTCATGTCCGTCGATCGCGCGACCGTCCATCGCATCGCTCATCTTGCTCGCATTGCCATCACGGAGGCGGAGGCCGCGCGGCTGGAAAAAGAGCTGTCGGGCATTCTCGAGTGGGTGGCACAGCTCGATGAGATTGACACGTCAGGTGTTCAGCCGATGACGCGGGTGGTCGACATGACCATGAAGAAGCGGAAGGACGAGGTGACCGACGGCAATTGCGCCGACGACATTCTGAAGAACGCGCCCGCGGTCGACGAACATTACTTCGTCGTACCTAAGATCGTGGAGTAGGGGTCGGTGATGCGAAGCGCCATTCTGTTCGCGACAGGGCTTTTGCTATCCGGTGCCGGTCTGGCGCTTGCGCAGGCGCCGGAGAACTCGCTGCCAGAAGGCACCTTCGCCTCGTCGCCGGAAGATTGCACCACGCTCAAGTCGAAGACGCCCGCCGAGCTCGGCGAGGACTTCGATTTCGAGGTGCTGACCAAGAAGGGGCTCGTCGCCTATCAGCAGGCTTGCGACTTCGTCAATGTGTTCGCCCATGACGCCAAGAGCTGGGTGGCGACCGCATTTTGCGACGAGGCCGGCTACTCCTATCCCGATCTGTTCTCGATCAAGCGGAAGGAGGACGGCAAGCTCAATGTCACCAGGATCACCGATCTGACCCAGCAAGGCGGTTATGATACGTCGGCGCAATCCGACACAGGTGAATCCGACGCGCCGGAGCAATCGGCCGGAGGCGCGGAGCCGGGGGCCGGCGAGCCTTCGGGCGAAGAGGGGAAGTCCCCCGATGAGCAAGGCGCGAGCGAATCCTACAGCACCTTCGTCAAATGCGAGTCCGTGAAGCCGTAAAGTTGCATGGCCGATCCTACCGACCTTTCCATCGCCGAGGCGCGCGAGGCGCTCGCGCGCAAGGAGCTCTCAGCCGAAGAACTTGCGCGTGCGCATATCGACGCGATAGAGCGGGCGAATGAGGCGCTGAATGCCTTCGTGCTTACGACGCCTGAGCATGCGTTCGAGGCGGCGAAGCAAAGCGATAAGCGCATCAGGAAAGGCGAGGCGCGCCCGCTGGAAGGCATCCCGCTCGGCATCAAGGATTTGTTCGCTACCAAAGACGTGCGCACCACGGCCTGCTCGCATATTCTCGACGGCTTCACGCCGACCTATGAGTCGACGGTGACCGCCAATCTTTGGGCGGCCGGCGCGGTGATGCTCGGCAAGCTCAACAATGACGAATTCGCCATGGGGTCGTCCAACGAGACCAGCCATTACGGGCCGGTGGTCAATCCCTGGCGGCGCAAAGGCTCCAACGTCAAGCTCGTGCCTGGAGGTTCGTCGGGCGGTTCGTCTGCCGCGGTGGCCGCGCGCCTCTGCATGGGCGCCACCGCCACCGACACCGGTGGCTCGATCCGCCAACCCGCGGCGGTGACCGGCACCGTTGGCCTCAAGCCGACCTATGGACGATGCTCGCGCTGGGGCATCGTTGCCTTTGCCTCTTCGCTCGATCAGGCTGGCCCGATCGCCCGCACGGTGCAAGACGCGGCGATCCTGCTCAAGGCCATGGCTAGCCACGACCCCAAGGACACGACGAGCGTCGACGCTCCGGTGCCGGACTACGAGGCCGCCGTGACTCTCGGGGTAAAGGGCCTCACCATCGGCATTCCGAAAGAGTATCGCGTGTCCGGGATGGCGGCGGAGATCCATGCGCTGTGGGCGCAGGGCGTGACGTGGCTGGAGGCCGCAGGCGCCAGGATCAAGCAGGTGAGCCTGCCGCACACCAAATATGCGCTTCCGTCTTATTATATTGTTGCCCCAGCGGAGGCCTCCTCGAACCTCGCCCGCTATGATGGGGTGCGCTACGGATTGCGCGAGCAAGGGAGAGACGTGGTCTCGCTCTATGAGAATACGCGCTCCGCGGGGTTCGGCGCCGAAGTGAAACGCCGCATTCTCATCGGTACCTATGTGCTGTCGGCGGGCTATTACGACGCCTATTATCTCAAGGCCCAGAAGGTGCGGAACCTGATCAAGCGCGATTTCGATACCGCCTTTAAGGAGGTGGACGTGATCCTGACGCCGACCACACCGTCGCCGGCCTTCGCGCTCGGCGAGAAGTCCGGAGATCCGGTGGAGATGTATCTGAACGACATCTTCACGGTCACGGTGAACATGGCGGGGCTGCCGGGGATGTCGGTGCCGGCCGGCCTCTCCTCGGAAGGCACGCCGCTTGGCTTGCAGCTGATCGGCCGCCCCTTCGACGAGGAGACGCTGTTCCGCACCGCGCGTGCCATCGAAGAGGCCGCGGGACCGCTGGCCAAGCCGCAAGATTGGTGGAGCAGGGCAGCATGAATGAGCATTCGAATAAGAAGCCGGTGGGCGTGCGCATCAACGTGTCCTCAGGAAGCCCCTATGAGCCGATCATCGGCTTCTCGCGGGCGGTGCGCGTAGGCAACATCGTTGCGGTGGGCGGCACCACCGCGGGCAGCGGCGGCAAGATGGTGGGCCTCGGCGACCCCGCGGCACAGACCCGCGCCATCCTGGAGATTATCGGCAAGGCGTTGCAGGACGCTGGCGCGCGGCTAGAGGACGTGATCCGCACGCGCATCTATCTCGTGGACATCGCCCATTGGGAGGTGATCGGCCGCGTGCATGGCGAAGTGTTTGGCGACATTCGCCCGGCGGCCAGCGTTCTCGAAGTATCGCGCTTCATCAATCCGGAGTGGCTCGTCGAGATCGAGGCCGACGCCGTCGTTTCGTCCGCTGGAGGATGAGGTTATGGCGCCCCGCAAGGCAAAGGACTGCGCCGACATGGAACAGGTGAGGGCGGAGATCGACCGCATCGATGTGGCGCTAGTGGATCTTATCGGTGAGCGGTTCACCTATGTGGATCGCGCCTGGCAACTCAAACAGTCGCCGGCGGAGGCGCGGGTGCCATGGCGCATCCGGCAAGTTATCGACAAGGTCCGGGCGCGGGCGGCCGAGAAGGGGCTGCCGCCTGAGCTGACCGAGGCCTTGTGGCGGCAGATGATCGGCTGGTTCATCCAGTATGAGGAAGAGAAGCTCCGCAACCACGGCGAGGAGACCTAGAGTCTAGAATCGGTGCTATGGACGCGAATACCGAAAACTCCAATCTGATCGAAGGCGCGACCGGCCCCTGGGAGGTGGTGATCGGCATGGAGGTGCATGCCCAAGTCACCTCTAAATCGAAGCTGTTCTCCGGCGCCTCGACCGCATTCGGCGGCGAGCCCAACTCCCATGTGAGCCTGGTCGACGCCGCCATGCCCGGCATGTTGCCGGTGATCAACGCCGAATGCATCGCACAAGCCGTCCGCACCGGGCTTGGGCTGAAGGCCAAGATCAATCTCAGTTCGGTATTCGACCGGAAAAACTATTTCTATCCCGACCTGCCACAGGGCTATCAGATCTCCCAGTACAAGAGCCCGGTGGTGGGCGAGGGCGAGGTCATCGTCGATCTGCTTGGCGGCGAGCGGGTCGTGGTCGGCATCGAGCGGCTACATCTTGAGCAGGACGCGGGCAAGAGCCTGCACGACCAGCATCCCAAATTCTCCTTCGTGGATCTGAACCGCTCCGGCGTGGCGCTGATGGAGATCGTGTCGACGCCGGACCTCCGCTCCGCCGATCAGGCCAAAGCCTTTCTCAACAAGCTGAGGATCATCATGCAGTACCTCGGCACCTGCGACGGCAACATGGAGAAGGGATCGTTGCGTGCCGACATCAATGTCTCAGTGCGCAAACCCGGCGCGCCGCTCGGCACCCGCTGCGAGATCAAGAACGTCAACTCCATCCGTTTCATCGGCCAGGCCATCGAGCATGAGGCGCGGCGCCAGATCGAGATTTTGGAAGATGGCGGGACGATCCGTCAGGAGACGCGGCTGTTCGATGCCAAGACCGGCGAGACGCGGTCGATGCGCTCCAAGGAAGAGGCGCATGACTACCGCTATTTCCCTGACCCAGATCTCCTGCCGCTCGAGCTGACGCAAGACTACGTGGACTCGCTCGCAGCCGATCTGCCAGAGTTTCCCGACGCAAAGATTGAGCGTTTCGTCCTCACGTATGGACTGACACGATACGACGCAAGCGTCTTAGTCGCTGACCGGGAGACTGCGGACCACTTTGAGAAAGTGTATGAGGAGGCCAAGAAACGAGAGCCTAGCGTCGAGCCCAAGGTAGCGGCCAATTGGATCATCAACGAGGAGATGGCATACGCGAACACCTTCAATGTAAGTGTTCCTGAACTCGGCGTGCCCACCGCGACCTCGGGCGTGATTATTGCTAGTACCACTAGTGGCGCAATCTCACGCTCCCAGGCAAAGACCGCATTCAAGCTCATCATTGAGTCCGAGGACCGATCGATTGATCCGCTACTCGTCTTTGAGAAGCATGGGATCAAGCAACTCACCGATGTCGTGGAAATCCAGAAGGCGGTCGACTCGGTCATTGCCGCCAATCCGGACAAGGCGGAGCAGGCCAAGGCGAAGCCTGCGCTTGCGGGCTGGTTCGTCGGTCAGGTGATGAAGGCGACTGGGGGCAAGGCAAGCCCGCAGGCCGTCAATGAGCTGGTGAAGGCGAAGCTCGGAATTGACTAGGCTTACCGTTGCGGCATTCAATCTGCAGTCGGACGATTGCGCCTATCATTCGTCATGCCCGGCTTCATGCCGGGCATCCGCGTCTTCTAATCAGAATCGTGGACAAGTCCGGCCATGACGGAAGAGGCCCTGGTGGGAAGGGGAATCAATGACGCAGGCGATCCGCGTTCACGCCTATGGCGGGCCAGAGGTCCTCAAATGGGAGAAAGTCGAGGTCGGCGCGGCTGGTCCCGGCGATGTGCGCGTCAGGCAGACGGCGATTGGCCTCAACTATATCGACGTCTATGCAAGGACCGGGTTCTACCCGCAGCCGTCGCTCCCGTTCATCCCGGGCGTGGAGGGCGCCGGCATCATCACCGCCGTGGGCGAGGGCGTGAAGGACCTCAAGGTCGGGCGCCGCGTCGCTTATGCCGGACCGATCGGCGCCTATGCCGAGGAACGCCTGATCGCGGCCGATCGGGTAGTCAGGCTTCCGGCCGGACTGAGCGACGAGGTCGCCGCCTCGATCATGCTCAAAGGCATGACCGCGCAATATCTCCTGCGCCGGACCTATAAAGTCGGCGCTCAGACGACGCTGCTGTTCCATGCCGCGGCGGGCGGAGTCGGGTTGATCGCCTGCCAATGGGCCGCTTCGCTCGGCGCCACGGTAATCGGCACGGTGGGCTCCGCCGGCAAGGCGCTGATCGCACGGGCGCACGGCTGCACCCACGTCATCAAGTATCGCGAGGAAGACTTCGTCACGATGGTGAAGGCCTACACCAAGGGCCAGGGCGTCGACGTGGTCTATGACTCGATCGGCAAGGACACCTTTCCAGCCTCGCTCGATTGCCTGAAGCCGCACGGGTTATGGGTGAGCTTCGGCCAAGCCTCCGGTCCGGTGCCGGAATTCAAGATCACGCTGCTTTCGCAAAAGGGCTCGCTCTTCGCCACGCGCCCGTCGCTCGCCAACTATACGACGACGCGAAAGGACCTCGTCGCCGCTGCCAACGATCTGTTCGAGGTGGTGGGTTCCG
>DASZGQ010000036.1:0-19081 GCA_035938735.1 Methyloceanibacter sp. | reverse complement strand
AGAGGGCATGTGGACCCTGCCGACCCCGGAGGGTGCGCGCATGCTGCCCGGCGCCAATGGCGGCGTCGAGTGGTCGGTGATGGCGATCAACCCCGAGCTCGGCCTGACCTATGCGGTCAACCTGCATCAGCCGATGACCTATCAGGTGACGAGTTCGCCCTATCCGGGCGGCAAGCTCTGGCTCGGCGGCGCCTTCAAGGTGATCCCGACCGAGGAGTCGTTCGGCAACGTCACCGCCGTCGACTACAACACCGGCAAGATCGCCTGGCAGAAGAAGACGCCGCTGCCGATGATGGGCGGCGCGCTGACCACCGCCGGCGGTCTCGTGTTCACCGGTGAAGGCGACGGCTGGTTCCGCGCCTACGACGCGAAATCCGGCGACGTGTTGTGGTCGTTCTTCGCGGGTGCCGGCGTCAATGCGCCGCCCGCCTCCTACTCGGTCGACGGCAAGCAATACATCGTCGTCGGAGCCGGTGGGAACACCCAGATCGACTTCAAGCGCGGCAACAACATCATCGCGTTCACCGTCGATTGATCGCATCCGCGCGCCCGTGACCAGCGGACGCGTCAGACTCAAAGAAAAGGACGGAGCATGACCAATTGCCCCGTCCTTTTCACGCCAAAGGAACAGTCTGTCGATGTTGCGGGTTGCCAGCGTCATGGGCTGCAAATTCGTCCTGCCGTTAGCCCTTCTCCTGATGAGTTCAAGCGCCTTCGCCGCCGACGCTATTGAGGAAAAGGCCAAGATCTGCACCGCTTGCCATGGCGAGACCGGCGTTCCTCAACTGAAGACGACCCCGGTCATCCGGGGGCAAAATGCCGGATATCTGTTTTTCCAGCTTCGCGACTTCAAAAGTGGCGCACGCAAGAACGATCTGATGTCACCGATTGCAGCATCCCTCCAGCAAGAGGACCTGCTTCCTCTCGCCGAATATTTTTCGAAGCTGAAATGGCCCAATTTGCAGCAGACACCGGCCCCCGCTGACGTGGCAACCAAGGCTCAGGCCGCGATTTCTTCCGTGGGCTGCATAGCCTGCCACCTTGATCACTTCCAGGGCGACGGCACCACGGCCCGTCTCGCCGGGCAGCAGCACGATTACCTGCTGAAGACGATGACTGATTTTCGCGATGGCATGCGCGGCAACAATCCCGGCATGTCCGGCCTGATGAAGGCGACGTCGCCAGACTCGATTACCGCACTTGCCGAATATCTCGCCGGCATGCAGATCGACCAATATCTCGGCGGACAGGGCCACTAGCGGTTATTGCGTCGCCGTCAATTTCTCGCGCAGCGCGGTGACCGAGGTTAGATCGGCGGCGCTCTTGCCTTGCTTGTCGCGAAGGCTCTTGTCTGCCCCGCGCGCGACCAGGAGATCGACCGCGGCCGGATGGTTGAGCTCGGCGGCGATCATCAGTGCGGTCCGGCCGCGATTGTCCTCATCGTCGATATGTGCGCCGCGATCGAGGAGGAGGGTGATGACCTTGGAAATGTCCTCGATGCCAGCCTCCTCCGAATAGCCCGCCGCCCACATCAAGGCCGTGAGCTCGTTGCCATAGCGCGCGTTGACGTCTACCCCATGGTCGAGAAGCAGACGCACGATCTCGGGGAAGCCTCGGCCTGCCGCGTACGTGATCGCGGCCTTTTGGGTACTATCGGTCGCGTTGGGGTCGGCACCCTTCTCGATCAGCAATTCCACGATCGGTTCGCTTCCCATATAGGCTGCGGCGGAGAGCGGCGTGATACCGCTCCGCCCGGGAAGGTGCACATTTGCCCCATGCTCCACTAATTGTCGAACGATAGGCGGCCGTCCTGTCTCCGCCGCCTGATAGAGCGCCGTCGAGCCATCGATGGCGCGCGCATCGATGGGTGCGCCACGCTCGAGGAACAGCGCGACGATTTCGCGCTGCCCTGCTGCCGCCGCTCGGCCCAAGGGTTGAATCCCGAGGCGGTCTCTCGCCTCGAGCGAGGCGCCGGTATCGAGCAGGTGCTGGGCTAGCTCCTTGCAGCCCTTTTCGGCGGCCGAGAACAGGGTGGCATTGATCTCGATGGAGCTCGCACCCTTCTCGATCTGACGTTGCTCGATCGACCTGCACACTTTCTCATTGGCAAATGAATTCTCGCTCGCGAACACCAGACATGACGAAAGGGCGGCAAGAAGCGCCTGGGAGCGGCGCGCAAAGGGGGTTGAACTCAAGGCGTGCTTCCTTGCGTGATTGGATTATGGGGTTTTCGCGGGGGCAGACCTTAGCGCATCAGCCTCCGATCCGACAGATCGAAGCTCGCCGCACCGCGGCACCTCCGAGGACGAGAACTTGGTGGCCGCGCCGATCGGCAACAGAATGATGCCGAGCCTCGCGCGGCAATCTTCGAAGCGCCGAAGCACGTCTGCCCGGTTGCGCCCGCCAAGATTGACGATGCCGTAGCGGAAGCTCGTCCCGTCCTGCAGCTCATCGGAAAGTTTCCGTCCCGCCGTGGCGTGCACCTCCACCCTGAGATTGGGATGGGAATGTTCGAGCTCTGCGATTTGCTCCTCCGAGGGAAGTGCGACAACGACGCAATCTTGGAAGGCACGCAGCACGCAGCTCGCCGCAAATTGGTATGGACCTTGGCGGCGCCTCGGCGACAGCGGAACGCCAGTGCCAATATCCAACAGCACCTCGTAGGAATTGGTGCCGTCGACCTTCTCGTAGAGGTCGGCAAATTGCGAGGCCATGCGCGGATTGATCTCGATGATGGCGATCCGGTCGTCTCTCGCGTCGTACATCATCTCGATGTTGAACAGCCCATTGTCGAAGCCGAGCCCGCCCATGACCCGTTGCGCGACATCCGCCATGCGCTCCTGAACGCCGTCGGGCAATGCGGAAGGATATTCGAACCGCGAAAAGGCGAGCGTGCCGGGGAAGAAAATCGAATCGACCACCCCAAGAATATTCACCTTTCCGCCAAAGGCATAGCCCTCGACCGTGACCTGTTCACCATCGAGCAGGCTTTCGGCGATGAGACGCTTGGCGCCGATCTCGATCCGCGCTTCGCGCGCGAGCAACCGTTCGAGGGGCAGGAAGAAATCGTCAAGCTTTGCCCAGCGATGCCTAAGCTCCGCGAGCTCCGCCGCACAGTCGACCCGCTGGGCGCCGATGGAGAAGAACGACTTCACCGGCTTGACGAAGACCGGAAACGCGATCTCGTCGGGGAGCTCCGCGCGCTCCGCAACGTCGATGGGCCAGAAGGCGGGAACCGCTTCCGGAACGAAGCGCGCTTGCGCCACCCGCGACCAATATTTGTGCTGGCAGATAAGATTGACCTTCGGGTCTGGTCCCGGCAGGCCAAGTTCCTTGGCGAGGACCGCGGCGAGCGCGCTTCCGGGATAGTCGTCGGTGCTGACCACTGCAGCGACGGTGTGGTTCTCGATCTCCGCACAGATACGCGCAACCTCGGCGACTGGATCTGCGGCGCCATCCAGCCCCTCTGTCCGGCCGCCGATAAGTTCTTCGAGGCTCGTGCTGGCATAGTCATGGAACAGGTAGTCGAGGCCAGGTCGAGCAAGAAGCGGCAGCTCGCGATGGTCGCGAAAGGTCGAACAGACCACAAGAACGGTGCGCGCGCCGTCACCAGGATCTGCGTGGTCCCTGCTGGCCCAAGAGTTGTGCTCCGCGAGATCCTTCACTGCGACGCCTCTGAACCCGAGCGACCTGGTTAGCAGGACCTTTCCTAAGAGCTTCCTTCTAGCCTTGCAATTGGCGGCAATGCTGGTCCAATTCGCGGCGAAGGTTTTAGCGCGAGGGCTCAAGGAGGGAGCATGCCGCTGCATTACGGTAAAATTTTCGCGATTATTGCGCTCCTGACCATCGTGGCTTTTGTGTTGTGGCAGCTATGGATCGGGTTGTTCGCCGGCGAAACCTTCGATGAGGAGGTAACCCCACCGCACGCGGAAGCGCCTCTCGTGCAGATGGCGCTCGCCTAGCAAGAGCCCGAGGCGGTGAGGTCCAAGATCATGGTCTTCGGTGCCGGCGGCCAGGTCGGCGTCACCTGATCGAGGTCGCCGCGGGAACCGGACGCGACATGGTGGGACTGACCCATAATGACGTCGATATTTGCGATGCTAGAGCGGTGACCGCGGCAGTTGGGGAACACGCGCCGTCGAGCATCGTCAATGCGGCTGCTTATACAGCTGTCGACAAGGCCGAAAGCGAGCAGGACCGCGCCTTTGAGGTCAACCGAGACGGCGCTGCGGTGGTCGCCAAGGCCGCAGCGCAATCGAACGCGCCGCTCATTCAGATTTCGACTGACTACGTGTTCGACGGTCCAGGCCGTGTGCCCTACACGGAAGGCGATCCGGTCAATCCACAAGGCGTCTCTGCCCGCAGCAAGGAGGCCGGCGAGCGTGCCATCAGATCGGCCCATGACCGGCACCTGATCCTGCGCACCGCCTGGGTCTATGGCCCATTCGGCACGAATTTCGTGAAGACGATACTCAGGCTCGGCGACGAGCGGAGGCGCTTCGCATCGTCGACGATCAGACCGGCTGTCCCACGGCGACGGGAGCTCAATTGCGAGCGCATGGGGCGTGGGTTCGCCTGGCTCGACACCGGCACGCCAGACTCAATTCTGGACGCCGCCGACTTCGTGCGCATTATCGAACAGCGACAAGGCTTGATGATCGCCTGTATCGAAGAGATCGCCTATCGCAGCGGCTTCATCGACGCCGAGCAGCTGTTGCGGATCGCGGCATCGTTGAAGAACACGTATTACGGGCGGTATCTCGAGACCGTTGCCCACGAGGCGCGCCAACAATACTGAGCGAGAGCGGCATGGACGATCGCGAGCTTGGCCGCACCGGCGTCAAGGTGAGCGCCATCTGCCTCTGCACCATGACGCTCGGCCAACAGAATTCTGAAGCCGAAGGCCACGCGCAGATGGACTACGCGGTGGACCGCGGCGTCACCATCTTCGATGCCCCGGAGCTCTATCCCGTCCCGCCGAAGCGAGAGACCCAAGGGCGCACCGAGGCATCATTGGCACCTGGCTCGCCTCCCGCAAAGCGCGCGACAAGATAATGGTCGCGACCAAAGCGATCGGGCGCACGAAATGGACTTGGCTGCGCAAGGACCGCATCCCAGGCCGCCAGAGCCGCGCCCAGCTTATCGAGGCGTTGGAGGGGAGCTTAAAGCGGCTCCAAACCGACTATATCGACCTATACCAGCTTCATTGGCCCGACCGGCCGATGCGCATCTTCGAAGGCCTCGACTATGTGCATCTTGAGGGCGACACCCATTCGATCGAGGAGGTCCTCGGGGCGCTCGGTGAGTTCGCGAAGGAGGGCAAAATCAGGTTTGTCGGGCTCTCCAACGAGACACCTTGGGGGGGTGATGACCTTCCTCAAAGCCGCCGAGATTCTGGGGCTCCCGCGCATCGTCTCGATCCAGAACGCCTACAATCTCGTCAACCGCTCCTTCGAGACCGGGCTCGCCGAAATTTTCTATCGCGAGCAGGTAAGCCTGCTCTCCTATTCGCCGCTCGGCCAGGGCTACCTCACCGGCAAATATGAAGGCGGTACGCTGCCGCCAGGCTCGCGCAAGATGCTGTTCGATCGACTTGGCCGCTACGAAATGGGCAATGGACCCCGCGCCATCTCGGCCTATGTTGCGCTGGCGAGAAACCACGGTCTGGATCCCGCGCAAATGGCGCTTGCCTTCGCAACCTCGCGTCCCTTCGCCACCTCAACGATCATCGGAGCGACGACCCTCACCCAGCTCAAGACCGATATCGACGGGTGCCTGCTCAAGCTGTCCGACGCGGTGCTCAAGGACATCGAAGAGCTGCACATCACCTACCCCAACCCTTGCCCTTGAAGGGCGTCGCGCTCAGGACCCACGCATGCCGAGGCTGTTTTCCGGAATCGAGATCCCGGCTGCCGTGGCGCGGAGGCTCACCCTCGTACGCGCCGGGCTCCATGGCGCGCGCTGGATCGATCCAGAGAATTACCACGTCACGCTCCGCTTTCTCGGCGACGTCGACGGCACCACGGCGCAGGACTTTGCGCACAGCCTGGGAGATATCGTCGCCTCACCGTTCGAGCTCAGACTCGATACGCTTGGCAGCTTCGGCGGCCGCAAGCCGCGGGCGATCTTTGCCGCCGTTGCCCCGAGCAATGCGCTTGATTCTTTGCAGCGGGCGCACGAACGCGCGGCGCGCGCTGCGGGTCTGCCGCCGGAGCCTCGTAATTACACGCCGCACGTCACGGTGGCGCGGCTGTGGGGCGCAAGTTCTACCTCCGTTGCTATCTATCTTGAGCGCCAGGGCGGCTTCTCGAGCGAGCCCTTCGAGGTCACCCGCTTCGTGCTGTTCTCCTCGCGCGCCTCCGTCGGCGGCGGACCTTACCTGGTGGAAGCAGCCTATCCCCTCGAGGACTAGACGCCGCGTTTCGCCGTCATGGTCTCTTCGGCGATGAGTGTGTCAAGCAGTCCACGGGCCGCCGCCTCGATCAGGTCGAGCGCGTGATCGAACCCTTCAGAGCCGCCGAAGAAAGGATCCGGCACATCCTTGGTCCCCACATGGGGCGCAAAATCGAGGAAGGGGCGGATCTTGCCGCGTGCGCTAGCAGGCGCACGGGCCTTGAGCTCGCCATAGTTGGAACGATCCATGACAAGCAGGAGATCGAACCGCTCGAAATCCTCGTCCTCGACCTGCCGCGCCGACTGGCCGGAAATATCGATGCCGCGGGATTCTGTCGCCTTCTGCGCGCGATGGTCCGGGGCTTGGCCGATATGCCAATCGCCGAGCCCCGCCGAGTCGATCTCGAAGCGGCCAATCAATCCCTTCTCCTCGGCGACGCGGCGGAAGACGCCCTCGGCCATCGGCGAGCGGCAGATATTACCAAGGCAGACGAACAGGATGCGGTAGGTGGCCATGGGTGGCTGCTTCGCACGCAGTGTTGCCCCTGGCAAGGCGCGAATGACCCCAAGCTTAGCCCCGAATTCCGGCTTCTTGCGAACCGCCCGACCCCATCCTATCCCGCCCAGGAACTTTGGCTTCTTCAGCCTTGGCGAGGATGACACGATGAGAGCCTGGGATAATGCGAGCGACCTCCGCAATGCGGCGCTTGGCAGGGAGATTTCCTTAAGCAATTTCGCCGATTGGGAGCGGAAACTGCGTACAACTTCTGGTCGAAGCTTAAGCGCTTTGCGGGCCAGGTACCCTTCGTGGAGGACATCGTCGCCGGCTATTACTGCGCGCTCGACCCCGCCACGCCCCTGCGCGTGCGCGTGCGCGGCATGCTGCTCGCGGCCATCGCCTATTTCATCCTGCCTTTCGATTTCATTCCCGACTTCATCGCCGGGCTCGGCTTTGCCGATGATGCTGCCTTGCTGACGGCGGTACTCGCGCTCGTCTAGGCGCATATCACGCCCACCCATCGCGCCGCCGCGGCGCGCACGCTGGACAAGGAGCTACCGAAGACAACCTAGCTAAAGCTGGGGATTGACGATCACCTTGCCGGTGACTTTGCGCGCCTCAATGAGTTCGACACGCCTTGGCGGTCTCGGCCAATGAAAAGGTGCCATGGATGTGGGGCACGATCAGTCCCTTTCGGCACCATTCGAGCAGTTCGACCATATTGACGCGGTGCTGATCCGGGTTGCGAGCTACGAACGCGCTCCACGACACGCCGATGATCGAGCAGCCCTTTAGCATCACGATATTGAGGGGAAAGCGTGGGATTTCACCTGCGCCGAAGCCGACCACGAGATAGCGCCCCTCCCAGGCCATCGCCCGCAACGCCGGCTCGGCAAAGGGACCACCGACGCAATCGTAAAGCACGTCGACGCCCTTAACTCCGGTCAGCTCTTTTAGTCGACCCTTCAGGTCTTCCTCCTCGTAGTTGATGCCCTCACTCGCGCCATGCGCCTCGGCGAGTGCCAGCTTGTTTCTTGACGAGGCGACCGCGATGACACGCCCACCCATCAGCTTGGCCACCTCCACGGCAGCAAGCCCTGCACCGCCCGCCGCGCCAAGCACGGCGACAGTCTCGCCTGGCTGTAACGCCCCGCGATCCTTCAACCCGTGCAATGCGGTGCCGTAGGTCACCGGAATGCCGGCGGCGACCTCGTCGCTTACGCCCTCCGGAATCGGAACTGCATTTGCTGCCTTGGTCGCGACCTTCTCTCTGGCGCCATTGCCACCGATAGTGGCCATGACTCTTACGCCTGCACCGAGGCCCGAAACTCCCGGTCCCACGGCATCGATGGTTCCAGCAACCTCGGCGCCAGGCGAATGGGGAAGCTTGGGCGTGACCTGATAACGGTTGCGCAGCTGAAGCGTATCGAAGAAGTTGAGGCCGACCGCCGCGACGCGGATGACGATCTCCCCCTCTCCGGGGACTGGATCCGGGATCTCTTCGATGGTGAGCTTCTCAGGTCCGCCAAACTCGCTGAATTGCGCCACGCGCATGACTGCTTCCTTGCTTCTGTGCCAGCCGGCCGCCGCTTATGGCATTAACGAGCCGTGAAATCCCAATCGGCAACTGCCCGCGGCTATTTCGCCATCGGCATCGAGGGCGCCTCGAAGGCGGTTAATCTCGGCAATCTCCTGCGCTCGGCTCATGCTTTCGGCGCTAGCTTCGTCTTCACCATCGGCGCCGACGCGCGCGCCATGGACACGATCGCTGACACCTCCAAGGCCCCCTCGCATTTGCCGCTTTATCATTGGCAAAACATCGATGAGCTTCGCCTGCCGCGAGGCTGCAGGCTGGTCGGCATAGAGCTTCTCGACGAGGCGGTGGAGCTGCCGGTCTTCGCCCACCCGGTGCAGGCGGCCTATGTGCTCGGCCCCGAACGCGGCGCGCTCAGTAGAGAGGTTATCGCACGCTGCCATCATCTCGTGCGCATCCCGACCACCTTCTCGCTCAATCTCGCCACCGCCGGGGCCATCGTGATGTATGACCGCTTGCGCTGCCTCGGCCGCTTCGCCACCCGCCCGGTCGCCGAAAGTGGGGCGCCGGAGCCTAGGGCCGAGCACGTGCAAGGCGGTCCCCGCCGCCGCCGCAGACGGCGGGTTTGACGGCCTCTCCTGGCCAAGGGAAGATCGTGATTGTATGCTGGCCTCCGCCGACGAATCGGGACGGGGAAGATGCGCCGAGCCGTTCGAGCTGCCAGCCTCATCACAGCGCTAAGCTGCACGCCAGCTTGCGCCGACAATCCGACGCTCCTGCAAAAATTCAAGGACTGGTCGGCCTATGCCGCGACGGGGACGCCGAAGGTCTGCTTCGCCGTCGCCCAGCCGAAACAGCAGACCCCCGGCAAGATCAAGCGCGGGCCGGCTTATTTCTACATCTCGCGCTGGCCAGCCGACGGCGTCACCAATGAGGTGAGCGTCAAGATGGGCTACCCCTTCGGCGCCGGCGCCAAGGCCACGTTGACCGTCGGCACTGCGAAATTCGACCTCTTCACCAAGGATGAGGGCGCCTTCGTCGAGAAGACCGACGCCGAGACGAAGTTGGTCGAGGCTCTGAAAAAAGCCAGCACCATGAAGATCGACGGCAAATCCGTCCGCGGCACCCCGACGAGCGACGTCTATTCGCTCGACGGGCTCAGCGACGCGCTCGCCCGCATTGCCAAGGAATGCAGCGGCTAACGCGCCGCAGCGAACGTCACCCTCACGTCATTGATTGCGGCGATGAACAGGACTAGCGTCTGAGTCATGCGGCGCCATTGCATTGGGAGGACTTCATGAAGCTCGCCTACGTTGTGGTTGCCGCCGCGCTGCTCGCGGCCAGCCCGGTCAGGGCCCAGGTGGTCGATATGTCGACCATTACCTGCGCCGATTTTTCGTCGCGACCGCCCGAGCAGATGGCCAACATCATGTTTTGGCTGGAAGGCTACTACACCGAGGACAACGACCCGACCACGATCGACTTCGCCGTGTTCAAGTCCACGCTCGAGAAGCTCCTACTCTACTGCAAGGACAACCCCACGGTTGGGGTGTTGACCGCCGCGGACGAAGTGATGGGCAGTGACGACAACAACAATAGCAACTAGGCTTCGAAGCTTGCCAAGACCGGGGTCGCGCTTGGCAAGGCGGCCCGCCGGCATGATATGACAGTGAGACCGGCGCCTCTCGCCGGCTAATGGGCCATGTCCTTACCGTCTCTCAAGAAAGACAACCCGCCGCAGGAGGCGGACCGCCGCGAGCCGCTGATCGGGCTTGATCGCGTGAGGCTTGCCGCGCGCCTCGAACCGCTCGGCGTGGCGGAGCGGCAGTCGCGCATGCGAGTCGGCCAGCTGTGGAACTGGCTGTATGTGCAGGGCGCGACCGATTTTCAGCGCATGACCAACATCGCCAAGGAGTTCCGCACCGAGCTTGAGGGCAACTTTACCCTTGCCCGGCCCGAGATCGTCACTGAGCAGGTGTCATCCGACGGCACGCGCAAATGGCTGCTGCGTCTCAATGACGGCAAGGAAATCGAGACGGTCTACATCCCGGAGGAAGATCGCGGTACCCTTTGCATCTCGAGCCAAGTGGGCTGCACGCTGACCTGCAGCTTCTGCCACACCGGCACGCAGAAGCTCGTACGCAATCTGACGCCTGCTGAAATCGTCGGCCAAATCATGATCGCACGTGATCGTCTCGGCGACTGGCCCGGTGTGGTCGCCGAAGATCCACGCGGCATTCCCGAAACGGAGCGCAAGATCACCAATGTCGTGCTCATGGGCATGGGCGAGCCGCTTTACAATTTCGATCCCTTACGCGATGCGATGGCGATTGCCGCCGACGGCGAAGGCCTGTCGGTTTCCAAGCGTCGCATCACGCTTTCGACCTCCGGCGTGGTGCCTGAGATTCCGCGCTGGGGCGAACAGGCGGCCACCATGCTTGCGATCTCGCTGCATGCAGTGCGCGACGAGCTTCGCGACCAGCTCGTGCCCATCAACAAGAAATGGCCGATCAAGGACTTACTCGACGCCTGCCGCGCCTATCCTGGGCTCTCCAACGCCAAGCGCATCACCTTCGAATATGTGATGCTGAAGGGCCTCAACGACTCGATTTCCGACGCCAAGGAGCTGGTGCGGTTGCTCGCCAAGATTCCCGCCAAGATTAATTTGATCCCGTTCAATCCCTGGCCGGGCGCGCCATTCGAATGCTCAGACTGGGAGCAGATCGAGAAATTCGGCGAGGTGGTTAACAGGGCAGGCTATGCGAGCCCGGTGCGCTCACCCAGAGGGCGCGACATCATGGCCGCCTGCGGGCAGCTGAAAAGCGCGAGCGTCAAGCAGCGCGCCAGCAAGTGGCTCGCGACAACCGTCTAAGCGTCCTTGGCCCAGGCGAGAGCTGCTTCCAGCCGGTCGTTGCCCCACACGATGGCGCGCCGAACAGGCCGCGCGCGCCGCCTCCTCGGTTTGACGCCTGAGCGCATCCTTGTTCTCCGGCCCATTTGCTGCGGCAATCGCCATATCCGCACGAAGCGATCGCGTCTTCGCTGATGTCCTTCTGTTCGGCGTAGTTCGCAGAGAAAACCGCGTGTGAACGCAGGTGTCCAGCCTTCTCGCGCCCACCAGGGCAATTCGCGCCGCCTTCAGCCCGTTCTGCGGAAACTTCACCGGCGGCAGCTTGAGCGGCAGGCCTTCGGCTTCGCACACGCGCTCGAGGTCGCGCCACATATAGCGGCCCTTGGCCGCAAAGATGTTGAAGGGCGTATCATTCCAGCCGAGCGTCTAGAAGATCGGGCCGCGCAGAAACGGCCGCCAGCGCAAGCTGACGCCCGACTCCACCGCCAGACCGATGCGCATGGCAGCCGGATAGGAATAGGTGCTGCCGAATTCGAACTACAACTCGATTGCTGCCATGCAATGCCCGGCTGACGCGCCCCCTCTTGTCTTATAGTACGTGCCTTCGCAGCGCGAGACCTTGTCACACGAGACCAAGCGTGATTGTCCGCACCATCTTCCGCGCCCTTTGGGCGGCAACCGTGTTCGTCTTCGCCGTCGTAGTCGCGCTTGGCGTCCTGTTCGTGCTCGGCGCGATTTGGGTCGGCAATGAGCTTCGCGCCGCGGCGCCCAACGATCCGGTCCTAGCCATGGGCGCCAACTGGTTCGGCATCGTGCTGTTCGTGGGCACCGTGACGCCCGCGCTCACCGTGCTCCCAGCTGCCATCGCTGCGATCGTCGGCGCTGCGCATCCGCTCCTGGATGTATTACGTGCTTGCCGGCGGGGCTGCGATGGCCGCGATCCCAGTGCTCGCCTCGCTGCCGGCCGATAGGGCGCCGGCGCTCCCCGCCGGTCAATACGTGACGATCTTCGCTGCCGCTGGCTTCGTCGGCGGCTTCGTCTATTGGCTGTTGGCGGGGCGGAGAGCGTGAGTTCGGGTCAATCCTTCGCCCGCCACTCGTCGCCGATTTTCTCGTATTTCTGCTTCACCGCCGCCCAGGCGACCTTATGGGCGACCTCCTCTTGCGATTCGTTCCCGCGCCGCTTGGAGGCGTCCTTGTATTCCTCCCACGCGCTGTTGAACGCCTCGCGGTAGATGTCTTGCGCGTGACTTGGCAGATTGTCCTTCACGCTGTCGGGCAGCTCGGCATCGGTCCGATAGGGCATGGCTTGCTCCTTCATCCTTTCGCTGGTTGTCCGAGAAACGAACGGAGCGCAATGCCGGTTCCGGCAAGCCAGGTGGGACCGGTCCCCTTTTGTGTGGGGCCGGTCCCTGAGACGCAAAACTTTGCTCGTCCTGGAGATGTGACCTCGTGGGGTCACGAGAATCACTATCGGTGAGTTGCCTTAACAACCAGTAAGCGACGGTCCTCTCGAACCCGGCTCTTGCGTCGAAACCTCTCCTCCTATAGTCCCGCGCGATAGTTCTGCCGGGGTGCGTCCCACCCCAAGAGGCTTGTTTCATGGCAACCGCCGTTAAAAAGGTGGTGCTCGCTTATTCCGGCGGGCTCGACACCTCGATCATCCTGAAATGGCTGCAGGAAACCTACGGCTGCGAGGTCGTCACCTTCACCGCCGATCTCGGCCAGGGCGAGGAGCTCGCGCCAGCGCGCAAGAAGGCGGAGATGCTCGGCATCAAGGAGAGCTTCGTCGAGGATCTGCGCGAGGAGTTCGTGCGCGATTTCGTCTTTCCAATGTTCCGGGCGAACGCGCTCTACGAGGGCGTCTATCTGCTCGGTACCTCGATCGCGAGGCCGCTCATCGCCAAGCGGCAGATCGAGATTGCCAAGGCGACCGGCGCCGATGCCGTGGCTCATGGCGCCACGGGGAAGGGCAACGACCAGGTGCGCTTCGAGCTCACGTATTACGCGCTGAATCCCGACATCAAGGTGATCGCCCCCTGGCGGGAATGGCCGTTCAAATCGCGGAGCGACCTTATCGACTTCGCCGAGAAGCACCAGATCCCTGTCTCCAAGGACAAGCGCGGCGAGGCGCCGTTCTCGGTGGACGCCAATCTGCTGCACTCCTCCTCCGAAGGAAAGGTGCTTGAGGATCCCGCGCAAGCGCCGCCGCCTTACGTCTATCAGCGCACCATCGCGCCGGAGGACGCGCCAGACAAAGCGACGGTGATCACCATCGGCTTTACCAAGGGTGATCCCGTCTCCATCGACGGCAAGACGCTCTCGCCGGCGAAGCTGCTCACGCGGTTGAATGAGCTTGGCCGCAACAACGGCATCGGCCGCGTCGATCTCGTGGAGAACCGGTTCGTGGGCATGAAGTCGCGCGGCGTCTACGAGACGCCTGGCGGTACCATCCTCCACGCCGCGCACCGCGCCATGGAGTCGCTCACGCTTGACCGCGAGGCCATGCACTTGAAGGACTCGCTGATGCCGCGCTACGCGGAGCTGATCTATTACGGCTTCTGGTTCTCGCCGGAGCGCGAGATGCTGCAGGCGCTGATCGACAAGAGCCAGGACCATGTGGAAGGCGAGGTGACACTGAAGCTCTACAAAGGCAATGTCTCGGTGATCGGCCGGTCGAGCCCGAAATCACTCTACGCAAGCAAGATCGTCACCTTCGAGGACGACGCCGGCGCCTACGACCAGAAAGACGCGGAAGGCTTCATCAAGCTCAACGCGCTCCGGCTGCGGCTATTGGGCAAGCGCGGTCCCAAATCTTGAAGGTAGACCATGTGGCCCGACCGGCGATTGCTCGACCTGTTCGGCATCGAGATTCCCATCGCGCAGGCGCCGATGGCCGCGGCGACCGGCGTCGAGATGGCGGTGGCGGTGGCAAAGGCAGGAGGCTCGGCTCGCTCCCTTGCGCCATGCTCGCGCCCGACAAGATCCGCTCCGGCATGACCGAGATCAGATCGCACACCGACCGGCCCATCAATCTCAATTTCTTCTGTCACGTCGCGGCTGATGGCAAGGCGGCCAACGAGCAGGCGTGGCTCAAGCGGCTCGCCCCCTACTACGCAGCGCTTGGGGAGGAGCTCCCGGCACTTCCGCTGAAAGCAGGGCTCCAGCCCTTCGGCGAGGAAACCTGCGCATTGGTCGAGGAGCTAAAGCCCGCGGTCGTAAGCTTTCATTTCGGCTTGCCGGCACCCGAACTACTTGCCCGCGTGAAGCGCGCCGGCTGCAAAGTCTTGAGCTCTGCCACGAGTGTCAAGGAAGCCGTTTGGCTCGCCGAGCGCGGCGTTAATGCGGTCGTTGCGCAAGGCGCGGAAGCCGGAGGCCATCGCGGCATGTTCCTCGAGACCGATGTCGCCGCCCAGATCGGCACCTTCGCGCTCGTGCCCCAGATCGTCGACGCCGTGAAGGTTCCGGTCATTGCCGCCGGCGGCATCGGAGATGCGCGTGGAGTTGCCGCCGCGTTTGCGCTCGGCGCGGCCGGCGTGCAGATCGGCACCGCCTATTTGCGCTGCCCGGAGGCGCATATCTCAGAGCTGCATCGTGCGGCATTGAAGAAGCCGGAGCCCGCGACGGTCATCACCAATGTGCTGACGGGACGCCCCGCGCGCACGATCCTCAATCGATTCATCGCCGAGCAAGGCCCGATCGCCCCCTCGAGGCGCCAGCGTTTCCCCTCGCCACCCAGGCCTCACTTCCGCTCAGGACCAATACCGAGACGCAGGAATCTGGCGACTTCTCCTCGTTCTGGTCTGGCGAGGCCCGGGCGCTCGGCCGCGACATAAATGCCGAGGACCTGACAAGGGCGATTATGCACTACTTGACAGAAGTCCTTAGACATGGCAATATCCTTCTAGATTTGAGGGAGAACTGCCATGGCCCGCGCAAAACAGCCCAAGCCCGTCCACCAGCTCACCGCTGCGCAATTCGAGCGAATGTTCCCCGATGAGGAAGCCTGCAAAGCCTATCTGAAGGCACGTAGGTGGCCTGAGGGCGTTCGTTGCCCGCGTTGTGGCAATCCCGCTGTCTATGACTTGCCCTCGCGTAGCTGGCATTGGCAGTGCGAGAAATGCGCCCCGAACGGCTATCGGTTCTCTCTCTTGGTCGGGACAGTTTTCGAGAACACGAACAAGCCGCTTCGCGACTGGTATCGGGTCGCGCACCTTATGCTCACCAGCAAGAAGGGCATGAGCGCCTTGCAGATCATGCGCTTCATGGGCTTCGGCTCCTATCGAACAGCTTGGTATATGTGTCACCGCATCCGCGCCGCTCTCGTCGAGGCCCCAGAGAAGCTTGGTGGCATTGTCGAGGTCGATGAAACTTTCGTCGGCGGGCTTGCCAAGAACCGGCATTGGGACAAACGCGGCGGAGGCCACGGCACTGGCGGCATCGGTTCTGGCAAGACGCCTATCGCTGGCGCGGTCAGCCGCAAGGGTAATGTCGTCGCCCGCGTGATCGCCAACGTCCGCGCTTCCACCCTGACTTGTTTCGTGAACGAGGCCGTCTCGACCAAGGTCAGCTTGCTTTGTACGGATCAGTGGGTCGGCTATCGCGGCCTTGATGCTGACTATCCCCACGCCGTCATCGACCACGCCAAGGGGCAATACGTCATCGGAGCGGTTCACACTCAGACGATTGAAGGCTTCTGGTCGATCTTCAAGCGTGGCGTGGTCGGCACCTTCCACAAGGTCAGCCGCAAATACATGCCGCTCTATGTGGCAGAGTTCCAATTCCGCTATAACAATCGCCAGAACCCGGACATTTTCGGAACGGCAATTGCGGGATGTCAAAGAAATGGACGGAGATTGCCCTTTGGGTTCTCCTGGCCTTGGTTGCTGTGGATGTTGCGGTGTCATTGCTTTCGACCTGTAGCGAGATACGCAATCAGCCAAGCGACTCCCAATATTCCATAAAAAATTGCCGCATTGACCAAGGCCCCTTCTTTTGGGGAGCCATCTGGTTCTCGAACGCTTTCGAAAAGCATGGCGAGGCTGTAGTTGCCGCCTTCACCATCGTGCTTGCGGTATCGACTATTTTTTTGTGGTGGGCGACCAAAGCCTCCGCCGAAGCTGCTAGGGCGGCTGCTGAGTACATACCGAGCGTCGAGCGCGCCTACGTTGTCGTCGAACCCAAGATCATCCATCTCCAGCTTTCTTGCTTTACGAAATTTCCGACCTTGGCCCTAACTCGATCCGGGTTGAATACATTTTCACCAACTATGGAAAGACGCCTGCCTTCATACAAAGGATCGATGCTCGATTCGACTTTTTGACGACGGCCCCGGACAATAGTCAACATCTCCCAACCAGAATTTTGAGCGGAGAAATAATACTGAAAACAGGTGAGAGCAGCATTGACGTTTTCACAGAACACTTTGATAGGCCGTTTGAGACGGCCGCTAGGCAAGCCTTTGAGGACCGAAGCGCTTACTTAACAATCGCGGAGGAGAGCCTCGCTTTATTGCACGGTCTTGCTCAGGTCGCCGGGAAGCGCTGATCACGCCGCGGCGTAAGCAGTCGCCGGCTGTGTCGCTGTGGGCTCGGCCTCAGGCTGGTGCGTGGCTTGCGGCAAGTCGCACAAGCCGCCGCCGAGATAGAGGTGGTGCCAGAGCTGGGTGGCCACCACGCCGCCGAGTCCGAGTTTGGTGAAAGTGCCGAGCTTGGCCGCTTCACCCTTCGCCAGCAACGTGCAGTCGCGCCGCACCGCCGCAGCATCGAAATAACCCGTGCGCGCGAGAGATCCTGGGCTGACCAGATCACGCACGAAGGGCGGCGGATTCGACAGGAAGGACTCGGCGAGCGGCGCCCGGAACATGCCCTTGGGACGCCAGGCGACTTCGGCAGGCAACAGACGCTCCGCTGCCCGCCGCAACAGATATTTGTCGCCCAAGAACCCGCGCAGTTTCCAGCGCGGATGGAGGCGCGCAGCAAATGCGATCACCTCCTCGTCGAGGAAGGGGTAGCGCGCCTCCACACTGTTGGCCATGGCAACGCGGTCGCCTTTCTGGGTCATGAGGAGACCGGCGAGCAGCACCTTGTAGCCGAGATAGAGCGAGCGGTTGAGCGGATGCCAGCGGCGCATCCGCTCCACATCGAGCACCAAGTCCTGATAAGCGACGAAGTCGCCGAGCCGCTCTTTCAGTTCGCCGCTATAGTAGCGGTCGCGCGACTTCGCCACGAGATTGTACAGGAGAGCCTGCGCGTGGGGGCCGCCGGTCATGGCATCGATGCGGACGAACTCGCCGAAGCTCAAATTGGGCGCCGCCCATTTCCGCGCGACCCGGCTGATCGCCGTGCTCGGGCGGAACGTTTCCCCGATATCTAGGCTACGCGCGGCCTCTCTGATCTTGAACCAGACATAGCCGGCGAAAGCTTCGTCCGCGCCCTCACCGGTGACCACCGCCTTGTAGCCTTGGGCATGCACTTGGCGCGACAGCGCGAGCAGCGCCGCGCATGACGTATCGAGCACCGGACATTCCGCCGCTCCGATCAGCGCAGCGTAAGTCTCGGCGATGACATTCGGCCCGGCCTCCACCAAGGTGGCCGGCCCGCCGACCGCGCGCGCCGTAACCGCGGCCTTCGCCTCCTCGTCAAGCTCGGGAAGCGGCACCTTGATGGTGAAGCTCGGCAGCGGGCGCCCGGCGACCTTGGCCGCGGTGGCGAGCACATAGGCCGAATCGACGCCGCCGGACAGATAGCCGACCACCGGCACGTCGGCCCTCAGCCTGAGCTCGACGGCCCTTTGGAATTTCCCTTCGAATTCGTCGATCAGGGAGGACGCATCGGCGGAATCGACCTCTTCCCCCCAATCGGGAAAATCGAAATCCCAATACCGCCGCTCGATAGGTTCAACCGCCCTTCCGTCCGGGCGGAACGCAATCTTCACATACTGCCCCGGCAGAATGGCTTGCACGCCTTCGAACAATGTGCGCCGCATGCCGAGCGCGAAGAAGGTAAAGAGATGGTCGAGACCGCGAACGTCTGCTGCTGGCGCCACCGCTCCCGAGGCGAGCAGCGCCTTGATCTCGGAGCCGAAATAGACGTTGTCCCCCTGCCGCGACCAGAAGAGCGGGCAGATGCCGACGCGATCCCGAGCCATGAGCACGATGCGCCTGGCAAAGTCGAACAGCACGAAGGCAAACTGTCCCTTGAGATGCGGGAACAGATCTTCGCCGTGCTCCTCATAGAGATGCACGATCAGCTCGCAGTCGCTCCCGCCACGGAAGACATGACCCCGCGCTTGAAGCTCTGCTTTGCGCTCGGGGTAGTCGAACAGCTCGCCATTGCAGATAACTGCGACGGTGCGATCCTCGTTGAAGATGGGCTGCTGGCCGTTACCCAGTCCGACGATGCTGAGCCGCTGCTGGATGGCGCCGATGCCCGGGGCGAAGAGCGAGCCGGTCTCGTCGGGCCCGCGATGGGTGAGGGCCGCGCCCATGCGCGCCACTTGCGCCCGATCCGGCTCCCGTCGACCGTTGAGGTCGATCACACCTGCCAAGCCGCACATTTTGCCTCGCTTGAGATTGCCCCGGACAGGGCTTGATGCGCCCCTTCTTGAGGTTGGCCATCCTTTTGAATCCGCGCTGTCGCGCAGCGATTCGCCGGGAGATGGCTCGGCCCGGTATCAACGCCTGTTCGCTGACAGTCTGATGCAGGCGCTCGGGCTTTTCTATGGCTGCTGAAAGCCCCGCATTCAAGGTGTTTTCTGGGTTAGTGCGGCAATTGCGCAAGAACGAGGCAGCCGCAAATTGGCG
>DASZGQ010000035.1:0-16598 GCA_035938735.1 Methyloceanibacter sp. | reverse complement strand
GAAGCGATCGCGCACGGCCTTGTCGGCGGTGATGTCGGTGGCGCCGTAGATTTCCTTGGCGATCGTCCGTGTCTTTTCCCAAAGCGACATGTCGTCGGGGTAGAGCGGCTTGAATTTCGACGGCGTGTTTTCGATGGTGTGCAGCACAGTACGGGCAAGATCTTCGGCACCCGCGCCACCTTGCGCCCAATGATCGGCGAGCACGCATTCGACGTCGAGCTTCTCGCATAGACGCTTGAGCAGCGCCATCTCGGCATCGGTGTCGGTCGAGAAGCGATTAACGGACACGATGACCGGGACGCCGAACTTTCTCACATTCTTCACGTGGCGCTCGAGATTGGCGAAGCCCTTTTCCAACGCCGTTACATTCTCCTTCTTCAAATCATCCTTGGCGACGCCGCCATGCATCTTGAGCGCGCGGATGGTGGCCACCAGCACCACGCAATCGGGCTTGATCCCCGCTTTGCGGCATTTGATGTCGAAGAACTTCTCAGCGCCGAGATCGGCGCCGAAGCCTGCCTCCGTCATCACGAAATCGGCGAGCTTGAGCGCTGCCTTCGTCGCAATCACCGAGTTGCAGCCATGGGCGATATTGGCGAAGGGCCCGCCATGGATAAAGGCTGGATTGTTCTCAAGCGTCTGTACCAGGTTCGGCGCGAGCGCATCCTTGAGCAGTGCTGCCATGGAGCCGGAAGCGAACAGGTCGCTCGCGGTCACGGCCTTCTTATCCCGTGTCTGGCCGATCTGGATCTGCCCAAGCCGCCGCTGCAGATCGGCGAGGTCGGACGCCAGGCAGAAGATCGCCATCACCTCGCTTGCCACGGTGATGTCGAAGCCGGCTTCGCGGGGGAATCCGTTGGCGGCACCGCCAAGCGCCGTCACGATCTCCCGCAGTGCCCGGTCGTTCATGTCCACCGCCCTGCGCCAAGTGACGCGACGCGTGTCGATATCGAGCTTGTTCCCCCAATAGACGTGGTTGTCGACCATCGCCGCGAGGAGATTGTTGGCGGCGCCGATCGCATGGAAGTCGCCGGTGAAATGGAGGTTGATGTCCTCCATGGGCACGACCTGGGCATAGCCGCCGCCGGCGGCGCCGCCCTTCACCCCGAAGCAGGGCCCAAGGCTCGGCTCGCGCACGCAAACCACCGCCTTCTTGCCGATATGATTGAGGGCATCACCGAGGCCGACGGTGGTGGTGGTCTTGCCCTCGCCGGCCGGCGTCGGCGTGATAGCGGTGACGAGGATCAGCTTGCCGTCAGGGCGGTCGGCCAGGGAGGCGATATAATCGAGTGAGATCTTCGCCTTGTAGTGGCCATAAGGCAGGACGTAGTCCGCCGGAATGTCGAGTTTCTCCGCCGCCACCTCGATGATCGGCCGCATTTTGGCCGCTTGTGAGATTTCGATGTCGGATTTTGGCTTTTGATGCTGATCGGTTGTGCGCGTGCCTGGTTTCTCGGCACTATCACGCGGCTGAACTGACATAAATCAACGGGCCCCAGGGGTTAACGGCACGCTGCCTTGCAACTGCATTAGGCAGGGTAATTCATTCACTTGCCTTGTTGCAATCGTCTATGCGAGGGAGCGGCCACCGGGAGGCCTCAATGACGCCGAGAGACCTGCTCAAGTCCATGTTCCAGGCGGCGGTGGACGCCGCCCTGCCTTCCCTCTGCGTCCCGGCGCATCTCCCGCCCAGGCCCAAGGGCCGCACGCTCATTATCGGCGCCGGCAAGGCGTCGGGCGCCATGGCCAAGGCGCTGGAGGACAGCTGGGAAGGCCCGCTCGATGGGCTCGTAGTCACCCGCTACGGCTACCGCGTGCCGACGGAGCGGCTCGAAGTGGTGGAGGCGGCGCATCCCGTTCCCGATGCCGCCGGCCGTGACGCCGCGCGGCGCATCTATGACCTCGTCCAAGGATTGACCAAGGACGACCTCGTGCTGTGCCTTATCTCAGGCGGCGGCTCGGCATTGCTCGCGCTCCCTGCGGAAGGTGTAACGCTGGAGGACAAGCAGGCGGTGAACAAGGCGCTGCTCAAGAGTGGCGCCACCATCAGCGAAATGAACACCGTGCGGAAGCACCTCTCCGCCATCAAAGGCGGCAGGCTCGCCGCCGCCGCTTCGCCCGCCAAGGTGATCGCGCTAATGATCTCCGACGTGCCCGGCGACGATCCTTCGATCATCGCCTCCGGCCCGACCGTTCCCGATCCCTCCACCAACAAAGATGCGCTCGGCATCATCGAGAAATACAGAATAGAAGTGCCGGAGAGCGTGGGCCGGCGCCTCAAGACCGCTGACGAGACGCCAAAGCCCGGCGATCCGCGGCTCGCCACTGTCGAGAACATCATGATCGCGACGCCTCAGGCCTCGCTCGAAGCGGCTGCCGCAGTCGCGCGCAAAGCCGGCGTGAAGCCGGTCATTCTCGGCGACTCGATCGAGGGTGAGTCGCGCGACGTTGCCCTCGTCCATGCCGGCATCGCGCGCCAATGCGCCATGCGCGGCCAGCCAGAAGTGCCGCCTTGCGTCCTGATCTCCGGCGGCGAGACGACGATCACGCTCAAAGGAAAGGGCAAGGGCGGGCGCAACACCGAGTTTCTGCTCGCGCTCGCCATAGCGCTCGATGGCATGTCCGGCATCTATGCTTTGGCGGGCGACACCGACGGCGTCGACGGCTCGGAGGACAACGCCGGGGCGATCATCACGCCGGACACGCTGGCCCGCGCCGAAGCCGCTGGCCTGAACGCCAAGGCCATGCTCGCCGACAACGATCCTTGGACTTTCTTCAAGGGCATCGGGGATCTTCTCGTCACCGGCCCGACGCTCACCAATGTCAACGACTTCCGCGCCGTGCTGATCGAACAATCGATCCGGTAGACGCTCCATCAGCCGGGGCTTCGCGGCCGGAGCAGCTCCTTCCTACAACCGTCATGACCAGCGCCTAGGCTCACGCCCGAACCAACGCGTCGACCCGCCAAAGGAGGAAGGGATGGGATTTTCGAGTGAGAAGCCGATCATTTGTCCGGTGCGGATGCATGCGTTTGCTCTTGTGCTGGCGCTGGCAGATCTCTGCCTGCTCTCACCCGTAACGCCTCAGGCTCTGGCGCAAGGCGCCTGCGGAGCACCGCCAGACTACGCGGCAAAGTGCTGCCCGCCGCAGGCCTTGTCGCTCGACGTGCCGCAGCCTTCCGACCTTCAGTCGGTCGACGAGCCGATGAATCTCGGCGAGTACAAGCGGAAGCTCACCAACTACAAATGCTTCGGCGACTACGACAAGGCGGTGGCAGAGGAACTGGACAAGGCGATCGCCTATGTCGAGCAGCACGCAAGCGATGCGCCGAAGCCAGCGCTCGTGCTCGATATCGACGAGACTTCACTCTCGAATTGGCCGGCGCTGCTCACCAGCGATTACGCCTTCATCAAGAAAGGCACTTGCGACCTGACCATCGACGGCGCTTGCGGCTTGGAGGCCTGGCAGCTCCGCGCGAGTGATGAGGTGATCGCCCCAACGCTCAAGCTCTATGGTGTCGCCAAGGACAAGGGCGTCGACGTCTTTTTCATCACCGGCCGGTGCGACTCTGGTCACATGCGCGAAGCAACCAAGGCCAATCTGAAATCTGCCGGCTATGGCGTGGTGGAGGACGGCAACTTGATCATGCGGTCCAAGGAGAGCTGCGACACCAAGCTCGACACCGTCGTGGCTTTCAAGGGACCGGCGCGCGGCGTATGGCCCAAGGCGGCGAGCTTTAATGGCAACACGTCCTCAGCCTCGCTTCTGTCACCTAAGATACGGAGGCAAACGCCAAATAGCTTCGCTGAGGTCTCGGAATAAACGAGGCGCAAGGCTGCGCGATCACCGCTCGCGATGCGGTTGATTGCGGCGACAAGTTGCCGACGCCTTGGCTCTGCATCCATGGGCCTTTGGCCCCTCGTTTCCTGCCCAAAAGAGGTGCACTGCATAGCGCGCGGCAAGAGGACTGTCTGCTGCGATTGGAACTGAAAATCGGCAATTTCGCAGTTGCGAATTGGGAGCGTCGCGTTACTCTCCGGCTAGGTCACGGAACAGTCGAATTTCGATTGACTATAGGGTCGCTCGGCGGACCGAGAAGCCAAGGGCCTGAATGGGATGCGGGGAACGGAGCCGGGGCGCGGCTCCCACGGGATTAAGCGCGAACGCGGCTGATGCAGCCGCCGCCTTAGCGGATGCAGCGGACACCCAAGTGAGGGAGCAGATCAAGATGCTGAGACGTGCCGGCCTTGGCTTGATCGTTGGGGCGTTGCTCACCGCTCCATCGATAGCCACCGCCGGTCCAGCTCTCGTCTTCGAGCCGATCAACGGCACGGTGTTCTACTCTGAAGACCCTGACGCCCTCTGGTTCCCGGCCTCGCTGACCAAGCTGATGACTGCCTATGTCACCTTCCAGGCGCTTAAGGCGGGAGAGATCAAGCCGGACGCGGAGCTTACTTGCTCAAAGGAAGCCGCCACGCAAGCTCCGAGCAAGCTCGGCTTGGCGGTCGGAGGGCAAATCACCGTCGACACCGGTCTCAAGGTCCTCATCGTCAAGTCTGCCAATGACGTGGCCGTGATGCTCGCCGAGGCGCTGGCCGGCAACACTGAGGCTTTCGTTGCGCGCATGAACGAGGCGGCGCAGCGGCTCAACATGACCCGCACGCATTTCGTCAACGTGAACGGCCTGCCTGGAGAGGGTCAGGTCACCACGGCCCGCGATCTTGCCAAGCTCACACGGGCCATCATAGTCGAGTTCCCCGAATATGCCGATCTCTTCGCCATGCCGCAGGTCAAGGTGGGCAAGCAGCTTATCCGCTCGCACAATGGACTGCTGCGCGACTTTCCAGGCGCCGATGGCATGAAAACCGGCTTCATTTGCGATTCTGGATTCAACATCGTGGCGAGCGCGACGCGCGACGGCAGGCGGCTCGTCGCCGTCGTGCTCGGCGAGTCCTCCATCGCCTCACGCCGCGACCGCTCCTCCAATCTGCTCGAGAACGGGTTCAAGCGCTACTTCTGGAAATCGGTGTTCGGCACGACCATCGACGGGCTGGCGATGCAGGCTTCCTTGAGTGACGTGCCCACGCATTTGGGTGCCGACATCTGTGGTGCCGGCCGAGCCAAGCACGTGCGGCAGCGAACCGTCGTCCGCATCAGGTCGAAGGGCAAGCCCACTACGTCTTCGCGGAACTCGGCGGAGAACTGAGCACAGCCTCGACCCTCGCCGACATGCCATGAGCCCTATGCAGGCGCTGCGGGCGGAGATAGCGTGTGCGCGCCAACAGCCCTTGCCGAGGACTGCCTTTGCGCAAGCGCAACGTGACACGTACCGTTTTCAAGGCATTCGCGGCGCTGCTCTTAACTTGCGGCATAACAGCCTCCCACACCGCCGAAGCCCCCGACAATGTTCAAGCGGAAGTCGATGAAGCGGTGCAGTCCTGCAAGGATTTGGAAGGCACCCCCAATGCCGACGCCGTGCTCAGCGTCAAGGATGTGAACGGGGACGGCGGCGAGGACTGGATCGCCGACTATTCCAAGCTCAGCTGCAAAGGCGGCATCAACCAGATGTGCGATGTCGACGGTTGCACGCTGCAGATCTATCTGTGGAACGGTGCCACCGCCTGGAACCTCGCTTTCGACGAGTCGGTGAAGAGCTACAAATTCGGGAAACGTCACGGCGAGTACCTGTTGCGTGTGGTGATGGCGGGACCGTCCTGCGGCAAGCCAAGCAGCGCGACCTGCCACCTGACCTATCGTCTGAACAAGGATTCGGTCGACCTCGCGCAATAGCGCGCAAAGCCTCGCTTAAGCGCTCGCCGGCGCCGCGATCGCCGCCCTGATCAGAGCAAGCGCCTCCGGCGAATTCCAGTCCGCCGGACCGACGAGGCGCCCGATCTCGCGACCCTCGCGGTCGATGAGCAGCGTGGTCGGCATGCCGACCGCCTTCACCACGCTGAACAGCTTGCCCGAAGGATCGGTGTAGAGCGCAAGATGCGTTGCCCCGGTCTCGGCGAGGAAGCTCTTGGGCTTGTCGCCCCCGCCCCGGTCGATATTCACCGCCACCACCTGGAAGTCCTTGCCGCCGAGTGCGGTTTCGAGCTTGTCGAGCGTGGGCACCTCCTCCCGGCAGGGCACGCACCAGGTGGCCCAGATGTTGAACAGCACCACCTTGCCTTGCCAGTCGCGCAGGGATTTGCTTGCGCCGTCCGCGCCGGCAAAGCTGATGTCGCCAAGTTCAAGCGGCTTTGGGCGAGCGAGGAACGCCGCCATGGCGCCCTTGTTCAGACCGGCGAGCGGACCTTGACCTGGCGCTTGTCCGGCCGGTGCCACGGCTCCGCTTTCATCTTGCCTTATCGATGACGCGAGGCGCCCATTGTCAGAAGGGGCAAAACTCAAATATACCGTGCCGAACCCGGCAATCGCCGCAAGCAACGCAGCGATGATGATGGTGGCCGGCGACGCGTCCCGGTCGCGTTTTGCGCTTCTGTTCACGTCTTCCACGCTCACCTCGCTTTTGGACAGGGCTCGACGCTCGTGACCAACACCATGTGGGGCAGCCGCTTCCTTGCGAGCCCCGCCGCGATCATGGAGGAGATAAACGCCTCCATCGACTTCGACAAGCGCCTCTGGCGCCACGACATTCTTGCGTCCAAGGCCCATTCCGCGATGCTTGCCGCAAACGGCATCATCACCAGGAAAGACGGCGAAGAAATAGCGCGCGGCCTCGATAAGATCGCGGCCGAGATCGAGGGGGGCAGTTTCGCTTTCAACCGGTCGCTCGAGGACATTCATTTGAACGTCGAGAGCAGGCTCGCCGAGCTGATCGGGCCGGTCGCCGGCAAGCTGCACACGGCGCGTTCGCGCAACGATCAGGTGGCCACCGACTTCCGCCTCTATGTGCGCGACGAGATCGATCTGATCGATGTGCTACTCACAGGATTGCAGCTCGCGCTGGCCGAGAAGGCGCTTGCTCAAGCCGCGACTGTGATGCCGGGCTTCACCCATCTGCAGACCGCGCAGCCGGTCACCTTCGGCCACCATCTGCTTGCCTATGTGGAGATGTTCGCGCGCGACCGGGGACGCTTCGCCGATGCGAGGAAGCGGCTCAATGAGTCTCCCCTGGGCGCCGCGGCGCTCGCCGGCACGAGCTTCGCCATCGACCGCGATGCCACGGCGAAGGCGCTTGGCTTTGCGAGGGCCTCTGCCAATTCGCTCGACGCCGTATCGGATCGCGACTTTGCGCTGGAGGCGCTCGCTGCCGCTTCCATCGCGGCCACGCATCTGTCGCGGCTGGCGGAAGAGATCGTGCTGTGGACCTCGCCGCAATTCGGCTTCGTCCGGCTTTCGGATCACTACACCACCGGCTCCTCGATCATGCCGCAGAAGCGGAACCCCGACGCGGCCGAATTGGTTCGCGCAAAGACGGGGCGCATCTCTGGCGCCTTTCTCGGCTTGCTCATGGTGATGAAGGGGCTTCCGCTCGCCTATGCCAAGGACATGCAGGAGGACAAGGAGCCGGTCTTCGATGCGCTTGCCGCGCTGAAGCTCGGGGTTGCCGCGATGACCGGCATGGTCGGCGATCTTGAGCCCGATGCGCGGGCCATGAAAAAGGCCGCCGGGCGCGGCCACGCCACCGCCACCGACCTCGCCGACTGGCTGGTGCGCGAGGCGCATCTGCCCTTCCGGGAGGCGCATCATGTCACGGGGCGGATCGTGGCCCTTGCCGATAGCAAGAAATGCGACCTGGCGAAGCTCACACTGGAGGACCTGAAATCGATCGATCCGCGACTCACTGAAGGCGCATTTTCAGTGCTCGATGTGAGCAAATCGGTCAAAAGCCGGACAAGTTATGGGGGTACAGCCCCTGCAAATGTGCGGCGGGAGGCCAGACGGTGGATAAAGCGTTTGAAGAGGAGTGCCGGATCGCGATAGAAAGGGAGAAAGGGCCGCGAACAAGGCCCTAGGGTCAAAGGGGCACGACCATGGGAAGCGCTTTGCGCGTCCTCATTGCTATTGCGCTAATCCTGACCGTTGGCTTAAGCGCCTGCGGCAAGCGCGGCTCGCTCGACCGCCCGAAGGCTAGCGGCCCCGAGACCACCGCCGATCCGTCCACCAAGATGTCGCAAGCGCCAAACCGGCCGCTATGGATTGACCGGCTGCTGCAATAGGGCTTCATAAGCCTCCCATGCACCACTTTGCTTACCGGCAGGGCGTCCTCCATGCCGAGGACATCAACCTTGCCGATCTCGCCACCACCGTTGGCACGCCCTTCTATTGCTATTCGACGGCGACGCTCGAAAGGCACCATCGCGTGTTCGCCGATGCCTTTAGCGGCATGGACGCCGAGGTTTGCTACTCGGTCAAGGCCAACTCCAATCTCGGCGTGCTGGCCACGCTCATGCGGGCCGGCGCCGGCATGGACGTTGTTTCGGAGGGGGAGCTTCGCCGCGTCCTCGCGGTGGGCGTGGCGCCCGAGAATATCGCCTTCTCCGGCGTGGGCAAGACCAAGGACGAGATGGCCCTTGCGCTGCAGCATGGCATCTTCGCTTTCAACGTTGAATCCGAGCCGGAGCTTCGGCTGCTAAGCGAGATTGCGTCTGCGCTCGGGCGCCCTGCCCGCGTCGCGCTCCGCGTCAACCCAGACGTCGACGCCAAGACCCATCACAAGATCGCCACTGGCAAAGCCGAGAACAAGTTCGGCATCCCCTTCGGCGAAGCGCTTGCGCTCTATCGGCTCGCCGGCGCGCTGCCCGGCATCGACCCGCGCGGTGTGCACATGCATATCGGCAGCCAGATCACCGACCTTGCACCTTTCCGCAATGCCTTCGCGCTCTTGAAGGAGCTGGTGGAGGATCTGCGGGCCAACGGCTTCGCCATCGACTTCGTCAATCTCGGCGGCGGGCTTGGGGTGCCCTATCGCAGCGACGCGCCCGTGCCGCCTGTTCCCGCCGCATTCGGCAAGCTCGTGCGGGACGCCGTGGGCGATCTTGACTGCAAGCTTCTGTTCGAGCCTGGGCGCCTGATCGCCGCCAATGCCGGCGTCCTCGTGTCGCGCGTCCTCTATGTGAAGCACGCAGAGCCCAAAACCTTCACCATCGTCGACGCGGCCATGAACGATTTGGTCCGGCCTACACTCTACGAGGCCTATCACGAGATTTGGCCTGTCGCCGAAACCGCTCCCAACGCGACCTTGACGACGAGCGATGTGGTCGGCCCCGTCTGCGAGACGGGCGATTATCTTGCCCTCGGACGGCCGCTGCCAGACCTCAATGCGGGCGATCTCATTGTCGTGATGACGGCCGGAGCCTATGGCGCCGTGCTCGCCTCCCAGTATAATAGTCGGCTCTTGGTGCCGGAGGTTTTGGTCGCGGGCGATCGCTTTGCCGTGACGCGGCCAAGACCGAGCTATGGCGACATGCTGGCGGCGGAGCGGCTGCCCGATTGGCTCAAGCCTTAGGCGGCGAGCGCGTAAGGTCTCCAATTCGCCTGCTTCGCTCCCCAAATTACCCCCGTAACCTGCGCGTTGTGTTAGCCTAGTGCCGATGATGCGAAATTTGTTTGCCGCAAAGAAAACGCCGCCGGAAACCCCGGAGCACAAAGCGCTCGCCCGCAGCTTCGAGTGGCGCGTGGGTTTGAGCCGGCTTGCGCTCGTTGCCGAGCGGACCTGGGAGGCGCTGCTGTGGCCCTTCATCGTGATCGCCGCCTTCCTCATCGTTTCGCTGTTCGATCTGTGGAGCCTACTGCCGCCGCTTCTGCACCGTGCCCTTCTCGTGGCCTTCGCCGTCGCGCTGCTCATCTCGCTGTTGCCGCTCATCCGCTTCCCGGTGCCGACGCGCGCCGAGGCGCTCCGTCGGCTTGAGCGCAATGCCGACATCAAACATCGCCCGGCGTCCTCGTATGAGGACAAGCTCGGCACCACGTCGCGCGCCGACACCGCGCTGCTCTGGGCTGCGCATCGCGAGCGGCTGGCCAAGCTCGTGGCGAAGCTCAAGCCGAACTGGCCAACCCCAAGGACCGACCGGAAGGATCCTTATGCCGTCCGCTCCGCACTGCTGCTCGTGCTGCTTGTCGCTGCGCTGGCCGCCGGCCCCAATCGATGGGACCGCATCGCTGCCGCCTTTTCGCCTGCCTCGCGCACGGCCACGGCGCTGCTCCGCCTCGATGCCTGGGTTACGCCGCCCGTCTATGCCGGCGTCGCTCCGATTGTGCTTGCCGACGGCAGCGAGCCGGTTGGCGCCGGCAACGAGACCGTCCGCGCGCTCTCGGTGCCGGAGCGGAGCGAGCTGATCGTGCGTGCCTACGCGCCCGACGGCGAAACCGTGAGCCTCGTGTCGCAAGCCAACGACGGGTCGGAAGCCACGACCGTGGCGCCAAAGGCGACCGGCAGCCAAGGCCTCATGGAGTTCAACCTGCCGCTGACGACCCCGGGCGCCGCCGATGTGAAGGTCGGCGGCAACACCGTCGCCAAATGGCGCTTCGACCTGATCAAGGACGCGACCCCGCAGATCAGCCTCTTGGGCAGTCCCACTACGACGCCGCGTGGTGCGCTTCGCTTGAGCTTCCGTGCCACCGACGATCATGGCGTGGCGAGCGCCGAAGCGCGCTTCGCCCTGGCCGATGCCAAGGACGCGGCGGCGGCCTCCGAACCGGTGCCGGAACTCGACGGCGGCAAACAGAAATCCAATCCCTTGGTCGAGGCGCCGCTCATGCCGCTGCAGTTGCCGCGCGTCAACGCCAAGCAGATCGAAGGCAAGGCCACGCAGGACCTGACCGCGCATCCCTGGGCTGGCCTGAAGGTGCGGATGACGCTCGCCGCGCGCGATCAGGCGGGGCAGGTCGGCCTGAGCGAGCCCTACGAATTCATCCTGCCCGAGCGCAATTTCACCAAGCCGCTCGCGAGAGCCGTGGTCGAGCAGCGCAAGAAGCTCGTGCGCGAGCCGGACTCCGTTGAACGGGTTGCGATCGCGCTCGATGCGTTGACCATTGGCGAGGAGCGGGCAATCCCCGACAAGTCGGTGTATCTCGCCTTGCGCGATGCCTATTGGCGGCTCGACACCGATCAATCGCCTGAGGCAATCGCGAGCGTGGTGAGCCAGCTTTGGGATCTGGCGCTTCGCATCGAGGACGGAAACATTCCCGAGGCGGAGCGTGACGTGAAGGCGGCGCAAGACCGCTTGAGCGAAGCCCTCAAACAAAACGCGCCGCCGGAGGAGATTCAGCGCCTTGTCGACGATCTGCGCAACGCGCTCGGGCGCTATCTGCAGGCCCTTGCCGAGCAGGCGCAGCAGAAGGGCACTCTTCCCGAGCAAAAGAACGAGAACGGCGATCAGGTCGTCTCCGACCAGGAGCTCGACAAGCTACTGAACAACATCGAGAAGCTCGCCAAATCGGGATCGAAGGACTTGGCTGAGCAGATGCTGAGCGAGCTGAAGGATATTCTCGACCGGCTGCAGACCGGCACCTTCTCCGACAGTGCCAAACAGCAGCGCGCCGCCAAGATGATGAAGGATTTGAACGACCTCGTCTCGAAGCAGCAGAAGCTGCTCGACGATACGTTCAAAGCCAAGCGCGAACAGGGCGGCGGCAAGCAGGCCGATCAGTTCAACGTGAGCCCACCCGGCCAGCCTATGGAGTTCGGCCCTGGCATCTACATGTCGCCCTTCGGCATGCCGCAGGAGGAAGGCGAGTCGAACGGTCAGACCACCGAGGGCAACGAAAACTCGCAAGGGCGATCGGCCGGCCGCAGCCAGCAGCGCGGCCAAAGGACGCAAGGACAGCAGCGCCCGGGCCAGTTTGACGATTTAAGCCAGCAGCAAGGCGCCCTGCGCGACAAGCTGCAAAGCCTGATTGACCGGCTGCACATCGAAGGCGCCGGTGCTCCGGACCAGTTCAAGCAAGCTGGCGAAACCATGGGCAGGGCCCAGGAGGCGATGCGCGAGCCAAATCTCGACCGCGCCACCGAGGAGCAAGGTCGCGCGCTCGACCAGTTGCGCCAAGGCGCGCAATCGCTCGCCGAGCAGATGATGGAGAATGGCGAGGAGCAGGCCGGCAAAGGCCAAGGCAATAGCGGCAAGGACCCGCTCGGACGCCCCGACCGCAGCAACCGCCCGGATCTCGGCTTGAGCGTGAAGGTCCCCGACGAGATCGACATTCAGCGGGCGCGCGAGGTTCTGGACGAGCTTCGCCGCCGGCTCGGCGATCCCACACGGCCTATGATCGAACTCGATTATCTCGAGCGCCTGATCAGGCCCTATTAGCCAGCCGTCAATTCGCCGATGAAGGGAAGTTCGCGGTAGCGGTTGTGGAAATCCATGCCGTAGCCGACGACGAACACCGGCGGGCAGGAGAACCCGACAAAGTCGGGGGTGACGGATGCTCCGCGCGGCACCTGTTTGTCGACCAGGACGCAAGTGAGGACACGCTTGGCGCCCGCTTCCAACAGCCGCCCCTTGGCGAAGGCAAGCGTCCGGCCAGAATCGAAGATGTCGTCGACGATGACGACATTGCGGCCTCTGACATCGCTGCCGACGTCGCGCGCCACCCTTACCTCGCCGCGCGAAATACGCTCGCCGTCATAGCTCGCGAGATAGATGAAATCGATCTCGGGCTTGAGACCCCGGCGGTGGAGGGCCCTGATGAGATCGGCGGCAAAGATGAAGCTCCCCTTGAGCACCGCGACTACCATGAGGTCGTCGAGTTTCGTCGCGGCGATGTCGGAAGCGAGCTGATCGATGCGGGCGGCGATCGCCGCGGCGCTGAACAGCGTCTTGATGGCGCCGTCCGGAGCCGCGTCCATGGCCGTCACTCGGCCTTGGCGAAGCGAACCTTGAGGCTGCTGACGGTCTCCGGCGGCGAGGGAATTTGCACCGTAAAGGTCGACTTGCCGCCGGCGTCGATCGGCAGCACCTTGGTGGTGAATTGCGACAGCTCCATGCCGGTCTTGTCGTGAAGCGCGACCACAACCGTCGGAACGCTCAACTCGCCTGCGGTTAGGTTGACGATATCGCCGTCGACCTGCAGCACGCGCTCGCCGGAGGCGTCGCTCCATGTCGAGCGGACGTTCTGGATGGCGAGTCCGCCGGTGTTCAACGGCTTGCCCATCAGTGCATAGATCCGCGCGGCGCCGGGCAACACCGACACCACGGTCTTTGGCGCGAGCGCAACCATGGCGGCAAGGATGGCGAGCAGGAGCGCCAGCGCACCCCAGCCAATGGCGACAGCGGGCGGCAATTTCCGCTCGCGGCCCTCGGCAATCGGAATGTTGGCTGCCAGTCCTTCGCTCGGATTGACCAGAGCTCCGGCATTGTAGCTGCCGAGATCCTGCAGCGAGGGCGAGGCGCCAGGATCGGAGGTTGTTCTTGGGCCGTCGCCGCGCAGATCGGGCTGCATGTCGTCGTCGGCGCTGAACATGGGAGGAACGGTCTTCGCCGCCGGCGCCGGTCCCACGCCTGGGGTTAGGCCGTTCGTCGGCTTTGGCGCGAGGCCTGGCGCGGCGGGCACGCCTGGAAACCGGCTCGTGGTGTTGCCCAATCCGGTTGGCGCTGGGCGTGGCTCTGATGGTGCCGGACGTGGCGGCGCGGCGGGACGCATTTCTGTTGGCGAAGGGCGCGGTGCCATGGGTGCTGGCCGCGGGGGTTGCATGGGAGGTGGCGTGGGTGCCGAGGCGACACCCGGCTTTGCCGGCTCGATGACCGGGGTAGCCTGCCACACGTTGCCGCATTTGGAGCAACGCACTTTGCGCCCCGACGGCGGAATGACCGCCGGGGTCTCAAAGCGGGTATTGCAAGCGGGGCAGGTAATGAGCGTCATCGTCTAGAACTACCTAGGGACCGCTTTCCGCACTTCGTCAAGCGGCCCCCCTCGCCCAAATCCATTGATACCGGAGGGCGAGTTCAGCATAAAGACGCAAGTTGGGCCGAATGTTAAGAGGATCGAGGACGATCGCGTGATCCGCTTTGAAAATGTTGGGCTGCGCTACGGCAACGGCCCGGAGATCCTGCGCGACGTCTCGTTTCATGTGCTTCCGGGATCGTTTCACTTCCTCACCGGACCGTCCGGCGCGGGCAAAACCACCCTGCTCCGCCTTTTGTTCATGTCGCTCAGGCCGACACGAGGCTTGAGCTTCGTCTTCGGGGAGAATGTCTCCGACCTTTCCGCCGCAGGGCGCGCCGAGCTTCGGCGCCGCATCGGGATCGTGTTCCAGGATTTCCGTCTGCTCGACCATTTGACCACCTGGGAGAACGTTGCGCTTCCCTTGCGGGTCATGGGCAAGGAGGAATCCGACTACCGCGAGGATGTCACTGACCTGTTGCGCTGGGTCGGGCTCGGCGACCGCATCGACGCTTACCCTGAGATCCTCTCCGGCGGCGAGAAGCAAAGAGCCGCAATCGCCCGCGCAGTGATCGGGCGCCCCGAGCTTTTGCTTGCTGACGAGCCCACCGGCAACGTCGATCCGATGATCGCCGACCGGCTGTTGCGGCTGTTCGTCGAGCTCAATCGCCTCGGCACCTCGGTGATCATCGCCACTCACGATTATGGCCTGATGGACCAGCTCGACGCCCCGCGTCTCGTCCTCTACGAAGGCCATCTGGAGGTCCGCTGATGGCCGTGCAGCTCATCGCCGACATTCGCGACTATCCCTGGCGCAGCCTCTTTGCCGGGATTCTGCCCGTGCATTTTCAGCCGAAGACCACCCAGATCGTTCCGTCGGCCTCGATCGCCGGCAACGCGCTGACCGTGGTGATCGCCATTATGACGTTCCTCGCTTGCCTCACTGCCGGGGCCGTGTACATGGTCAACCAATCGGCCGAAGCGTGGGTCAAGGACATATCGAGCGAGATCACCATCGAGCTCGATCCGGTGAACACCGCCGACATCGAGAAGAAGATGACGCTTGTCTCGCTGTTTCTCGCCAAGCAAGCCGGCATCACCCATGTCAAACCTATGACTGCCGAGGATTCTGCCAAGCTGCTCGAGCCTTGGCTCGGCCATAGCGATGCGCTCTCGGCGCTCCCCATCCCGCGCTTGATCGCGGTCGAAATCGACCGCTCCAACCCGCCGGACATCAAGGCCATCAGCGAGGCCCTGTCGCAGAACTTCGAAGGCGTCACCCTCGACGATCATCGCCGCTGGCGCGCCGAGATCCGCACCCTGACGCGGTCGGCGGCGCTCGGCGGCATTGCCGTGCTCGTGCTCGTCGCCGCTGCGACCGTCGCGGTAATCGTCTCCGCCACGCGCAGCGCCATGGCCTCGAACCGCGAGATCATCGAGGTGCTGCATTTCGTGGGCGCCAATGAGCGGTTCATCAGCCGCGAATTCGAGCGCCACTTCGTCGGGCTTGGCGTCCGCGCCGGCCTTGTCGGCGCGGTGAGTGCGGGCCTCGTGTTCCTGCTTCTGCCCTTCGTCATCCATGTGGTGGGCGGCGGCCCCGTTACCGCCACCGAGATGAGCCGTCTCGTGGGCACCGGCGAGCTCGATCTCAAGGGCTATCTGCTCTGCGCGCTGGTGGTTTTCGTCGTCGCGTGCCTGTGCATGATAACCTCGCGCGTCGGCGTCATCCGGGTGCTCAAGTCCTACGCCTGAGCCCAAGGAAATGTGGACGTTCGCGGGGACTCCCCAAGCCGATTTGATATCGATTTAATTGAGCCTATTCTTGCGCCCGCACGACCGGGGTGGGACTAAACAGTGACGAACGTCGAGCCTGACTCTACGAGCGCATTCGAACTCTTGGTGGGCGCGCTCCGGTTCATCTTCGACCTGCTGCTGCTTGCCGTAGTGTTGACCGTCATCGGCTTCTTCATTTTCACCGGTAGCATCCAGCGCAGCCAGCCGGAACCTCGCACCGCCGACGGCATTGCCGTGTTGACCGGCGGCGTCGCCCGCATCGATGAGGCGATGAAGCTCTTGGCCCAGCAAAAAGCGAAGCGGCTCTTGATCACCGGCGTCAACCGCACCACCTCGACAGAGGCGTTGAAGCAGCTCGCGAGCGAGGGCGACCAGCTCTTCTCCTGCTGCGTCGACATCGACAAGGAAGCACGCAACACCATCGACAATGCGACCGAGACGAGCCAATGGGTGGCGCTACACCACTACAATTCGATCATCGTGGTGACATCGAACTATCATATGCCGCGCGCGCTGGCCGAGCTTGGCCGCGTCATGCCGGACGTGACCTTGATCCCCTACTCGGTCATCGACAGCAATGTGCATCTCGATCGCTGGTGGACTTATCCCGGAACCACCAGGCTGTTGATCTCCGAGTATCTGAAATATCTGCCGGCGCTCGGGCGGCTCGGCGCCACCCAGCTTGTGAGCAAATTGATCACCGGCAAGAGCACTGTCGCCGTCGAGGACGCCTCTGAGCCGTGACCGCCCATCCCTCCATGGCGCGCTCGCTCCTGTTCAACGCTCTCTTTTTCGTGACCACCACGCTGTTCGTGGTGATCGGCAGCCCGTTACTGTTCACACCGCGCAGCTGGGCGATGGCGGCGCTCAAGGTGCATGCGCGCTTCGAGCTGTTCCTGTTGCGCGTCATTGTGGGGACGAAAATACGAGCGCGTGGGCAAGAGAACATCCCAGACGGACCCTGCCTCGTCGCC